>NZ_JANPCM010000100.1:0-3704 GCF_031430955.1 Ferruginibacter sp. | reverse complement strand
ATTTAAACAAAGCGAAAGTGATTGAAAGAAATTAATTCTTTTTTCAAGAGAGTGGGTTAGGATGGCGTTAATGCAGATGGCAGCATCGCAGGGTATTACAGAAATGTCATCGGCTGACATATCCATCCGGTGATATTCTATATTATCAAACCCGGTATATTTTTCTTTTGCTATCTGCAAATTTTTTGCAGAGATATCTGCAGCAATAACCATTTTAAATTTTGGTGCCAGCACCGGCATCCATTTACCCACAGCACAACCAATATCAATAATAGTTTTTTCAGGCGAAGCCATTGCCTCAATTGCGGCAACAATACTGCCCGATACATCATTTTGCAACACATCAAATATTTCAGTTTCGTATTTGGGGGCAATTGTTTCCCAGTATTTTCTGTCCATGCTTATAGTTTAATTAACTGGTGTTGATAATTCAGGATAAAAGTTACGAAAAATGGAGATACAATAAAAATGAAGGTTGCTTATTTGAAGTTGCTGGACAGTTAACCAACAGGGGTAATAGTAGGGTCTTATAAGATTTTATATTGCTGTGGTTGAATTGTTTTTATCCTGTAGGCAATGTAGTCCTCTCCATTATTTTGAAATAGTGCAACAGCTAATGCTATCTGCTGCGGTGTGAGTCGTTCATCTTTAATCAATACAGGCGCAATTTTTTCATCCCCGTAAAATCTCCTGCATTGCCTGATATCTTCCACATCACCCCTTTCAAAAACTCTTTCAATAATAAATGTAGCCTTTTCATCAAAGTCTAATTTTTCGGAATCTACATCCCAGAAAATGCGTTTGTTGTCGTATGGTTTGGTGGGCTTTTGCATAAGTCATATTGAAGTATAACTATAATTATTTAATTTCCTACCGTTAATTAAACAATGATTTTCTTTAAATCTTTTGATTAGTGCTTTTTCCTCCACAGCACATAAGGAAATTCCCTTAATATCTAAAATAGTTTCTTTGTCAGATTTACGACAATATACAGCAATTGTATATTGTTTTGGTATCTTCTTTTTTAAGATTTCACCAACAGGTATTCCTCTTGGAGTATTTTTATAACCATTCACATGTTCTTTTAATCTCTCAAGAATAGTTTTTTCAGTCATTCCAATGTAAATAATTTTACAGGCTTTCTTTTCTTTTTCGGTTACGAACACATAAACATTTCCCGATTCAACTTTTATGTTTTTTGCTTCCTTTTTAAAAAGAATTTCATTTGTTTTAATCTGAATCTTAAGCTTCCCAATCCTTTTGAATTTTAAAATCGTAAGTTCCCTTTTTAAAGTCATGTTTTTATTTAATTTAAAGAATTTATTTTCTAAACCGCTCACTCACTACCAACTCCTTACTCCCAGCCATATAAACATAAAATCCTTCACCACTTTTAACACCCAATTTACCAGCCATTACCATATTTACCAACAGCGGGCAAGGGGCATATTTAGGATTACCAAAACCATCCTGCAAAACTTTTAAAATACTCAGGCAAACATCCAGGCCAATAAAATCGGCTAACTGCAATGGCCCCATCGGGTGTGCCATTCCCAGTTTCATTACGGTATCAATTTCTTCTACACCTGCAACGCCTTCATATAAACTGTAAATGGCTTCATTAATCATGGGCATTAATATGCGGTTGGCAATAAAGCCAGGGTAATCGTTTACTGCACAGGGAATTTTACCTAATTGTTTACTTAATTCGATAATAGTTTGCGTTACTTCTTTTTTTGTAGCGTAGCCATTTATAATTTCTACCAGTTTCATTACCGGCACGGGGTTCATAAAATGCATACCAATTACTAATTCCGGACGTTTGGTTATGGCTGCAATTTTTGTAATGGAGATAGATGAGGTGTTGGTCGCTAAAATACATCCTGCAGGTGCAGCAATATCCATCTGTTTAAAAATGCTGAGTTTTAAATCAATATTTTCTGTTGCAGCTTCTACTACCAGCGCCGCATTTTTAATGCCTTCCGCAATATCTGTTACTGAGGTAATATTTTTAAGCGTTTGTTTTTTTTGTTCTTCAGTTACTGTGCCTTTTGCAATTTGCCGGTCGATATTTTTTTCAATAGTAGTTAGTGCCCTTTGCAATTGCGATGGATTAACATCAATTAAATTTACTGTAAAACCACTTTGTGCAAATACATGAGCAATGCCATTGCCCATGGTGCCTGCGCCGATTACGCTCACTTTGCCCCCTCCGCCCCCAGAAGGGGGAACTAAAAGAGAATTAAAATTTGAAGTGCTGTTCATTTTATTAAGAGTTTATTTTTTCTTTTTTGTTTTTCACTCATTTCGTAATTTTTTTGTTGCAAAACATAATCTTCTTTTTCATCTTCTACATTTCCCTCCCCCTGGGGGAGGATAGGAGGGGCTTTGTTTTATAAAATAAAAGCTGCATTAAATTTAAGAAGAGCTGAGTAAAGAACTAAATGTTGAAGAGTGTCTCGCCTTAGGCCAGACCAATGCAGCTAAATAGCATTACAAAAATTCGGCTCCAAAAACCTCACCCCAACCCCTCTCCTTTAGGAGAGGGAACTCAAGAGGGGCTCATAATAATTCAAAACTTTTTATTTTCATCTTCGCTACAATCTCCTTCGTTTCCTCCCCCTTTGGGGGAGATAGAGGGGGCTTTCAGGGGGCGGGAGGAGCTTCTTACTTAAACGCATTCAACCCCGTCACATCCATTCCAGTTATCAGCAAATGAATATCATGAGTGCCCTCATATGTAATTACACTTTCCAAATTCATCATGTGTCGCATTATCGGGTACTCGCCGGTAATGCCCATGCCGCCCAGCATTTGGCGGGCATCACGGCAAATATTGGTAGCCACTTCGCAGGCATTTCTTTTCGCCATACTTACTTGCTGAGGAGTAACTTTTCCTTCGTTCATCAGTACACCTAAGCGCCAGTTTAATAATTGTGCCTTGGTAATTTCGGTAACCATTTCTGCCAATTTTTTTTGCTGCAGTTGAAATTGTGCAATAGGTTTTCCAAACTGAATTCTTTCTTTGCTGTACTCCAAAGCAATATGATAACAATCCATTGCCGCACCAATTGCGCCCCACGCAATACCGTAACGGGCTTTGGTTAAGCATCCCAGCGGACCTTTCAATCCTTTTACATTGGGTAAAATATTTTCTTTCGGAATTTTTACATTATCAAAAACCAACTCCCCGGTGGCGCTTGCACGCAAACTCCATTTGCCATGTGTTGTAGGCGTACTAAAACCTTCCATCCCTCTTTCTACAATCACACCCCTTATATCTCCGGCTTCATCTTTTGCCCACACAACAGCTACCTGTGCAAAAGGCGCATTGCTGATCCACATTTTTGCGCCGTTCAATAAAACATGATCGCCGGCATCCTTAATGGTAGTGAGCATACCACTTGGGTCGCTGCCATGGTTGGGTTCTGTTAATCCAAAACAGCCTAACCATTCGCCGCTGGCTAGTTTGGGTAAATATTTATTGCGTTGTTCTTCGCTGCCGTACTGATAAATAGGAAACATTACCAACGAGCCCTGCACACTAGCGGTGCTGCGTACACCGCTGTCGCCACGTTCCAGTTCCTGCATCATTAAACCGTAAGAAATATAATCAAGGCCGCCGCCGCCGTATTGCTCAGGCACGGTTGGCCCAAAGCAACCCAAATCTCCAAGTTGTTTTATAATCTGTTGTGGAAATTCTG
>NZ_JANPCM010000099.1:0-1925 GCF_031430955.1 Ferruginibacter sp. | reverse complement strand
GAAAAACCAAAACTGCTTGCAGGTATTTTTCCACCAAATGCCATCCTGAAAATTACTGATGCAGAAAAGCAACAATCACCCGACGAACTTTATGCATCATCTGCTACTGCAGCTTTGCCAGTTATAGCAGGCAAAGTTGCTTTAAGTAAAAATGATATTGTTTATTTCTACATAAATAAACCGGGAGAAATTATAAGTTATAATGATTTACCAAAACTTTTTGTAAAAGCAGAAGCAGCAAGAAAAAAATTAGCTGATAGAATTATTTTACAAACTCCGGACGAATACATTAATCCTTTAGGTAGTGCCTTAGCCATTGCCGCCGATGCTGTTTGGGAAGAACCTTCTTACATGCATGGTGCTATTGCATGGCGTATGCGTTTGCCTGCATGGCGTGGTGCATATTGCGCCGATCCATTGGGCTGGCACGACAGGGCAAGAATGCATTTTAGCAGTTATGCTTTATCGCAGGTAAAAAATATTGCTGCAGGGTATGTTGTATTTGATACAGCATTGCACATTGCAAGGCAACAGGAAAAAATGGGTACAGCCATGTTCAGCAACGGTTATATCAGCCGCAATCCCGGTGGCGATATTCGTCCACACCATTACGACATGAATTTGGTTTTTGTAGATCAGTTACTCAATCATTTTAATTACACCGGAGATATTGAGTATGTAAAAAAAATGTGGCCGCTCATTACATTACACCTGCAATGGGAAAAAAGGAATTTTGATGCCGATGGCGATGGATTGTATGATGCGTATGCTGCAATATGGGCAAGTGATGCATTGCAATACAGCGGTGGAGGTGTTACACATTCGTCTGCATATAATTACCGGGCAAATAAAAGGGCGTCACAGTTAGCCAAATTAATTGGCGAAGATGGAACGGTGTATGAAGCCGAAGCCAATAAAATTTTATTAGCCATGAATAAAAATTTATGGCTAAAAGACAAAGGCTGGTTTGCAGAAAATAAAGATTTAATGGGCTTGCAACTGGTGCATCCATCAGCAGGTTTATGGACTATCTATCATGCCATTGATGAAGGTGCGGCAGATGCTAAGCAGCAATATCAAATGCTGCGCTATGTTGATAATTACATTCCACATATTCCGGTAAAAATAAATGGATTGAAAGAGGAAGGTTATTATTTATTATCCACCACTAACTGGCAACCTTACACCTGGAGTATTAACAATGTTGCATTGGGAGAAAATTTGCATACTGCATTATCTTACTGGCAGGGTGGAGAAAATGAAAATGCTTATAAATTATTTAAAAGCGCATTGGTAGAAAGCATGTATGCCAGCGCAAGCCCCGGTGGTTTTCAGCAACTCAGTTTTTATGACGCAATAAGAGGCGAATTGTACCGTGATTTTGCAGATGGATTGGGCATGACGGCAAGAACATTAACAGAAGGTTTATTTGGTATTTTGCCGGATGCATTGAATGATAAATTAATTATTAAACCCGGTTTTCCAGGTGATTGGAAATTTGCGAAATTATCTGTACCTGATATCGGTGTAGGTTTTAAGCAGGATAAAAATATTTCTCTATACAGCATTAATCAGTCTTACAATAAATTATTAAATGTTTTCTTGCAACTAAAATCACTAAAAGATAAAGTAATATCTGTAACAGTAAATGGTAAAACAGTTAAATGGCATTGGTTACAAAATATAATTGAACAACCAATGATTGAAATTGAAGCTGGAAAAGAAAAAGATATTGTTGTCAAAATAATTTGGGCAGGAAATGATTTTGAAAATTTGAACAGTAAGCTACTTAAGTTGAATGATGTAAATGGAGGTATCACTTTAACAATAGTAGCTTTTTTAAACGCCTGCTGCGGATCATCCACTGAAATACAAACTCCTTTTGATAAAGTGATATCTCCATTTACATCATTCAACTTAAGTAG
>NZ_JANPCM010000098.1:0-3943 GCF_031430955.1 Ferruginibacter sp. | reverse complement strand
CGAAGAATAATAGCTATTTTATAAATTAATTACTTGATAATGAGCTAATTAAAAAATGATAAGTTTCAAATTTATTTGAAAAGTCAATTTTACAAATGGTAAAATAGTTGGTTGAGTGGATGAATATTGAAAATAAATATATGAAAAATGAAAATTACGGATTGATTTTGCAGGTTAATTATCTGCTTAATGAAAGTCTTAACAGCCAATTTTATTTGCTTAAGAGGCTGTTTCAGTTATTTATTTATTTTATTTGCCTAAAGCCGGCAACCTCTATTTGCATTACCACGCCTTTAAAGGCGTGGTAATGCAATGAAAATATAAAAGGCTTTAGCCAAATTGTATTCTGCTAAAATTAATTCAAACAGCTTCTAAGATTCAGCAAATATTTTTTTATCATAACCTTACTCGGTACTTTCACCTGAATAAATTTCATATTCATGAGCCAACTATTTTCTCCCTTAACTATAAAAAATATTACACTTAAAAACCGTATTGTGGTTTCACCAATGTGCCAGTATTCCTGCAAGGATGGTTTTGCAACCGACTGGCACTTGGTGCATTTAGGAAGCCGTGCTGTTGGTGGTGCTGCTTTAATAATACAGGAAGCATCTGCTGTGTCTGCAGATGGAAGAATTACTTATGCTGATTTAGGTATTTGGAAGGATGAGCATATTGAAAAATTAAAAACTATTGTAGATTTTATACATGCCAACGGAGCAGTTGCCGGTATTCAGTTAGCGCATGCAGGCCGTAAAGCAAGTTGTGAAATACCATGGCTGGGCGGTAAGCAAATTAAATCAGGCGAACATTATTGGCAAACTGTTGCACCTTCTCCCCTTCCTTTTAATGAAGATGATATGATACCGCATGAGTTATCAAAAAATGAAATTGCGGCATTAGTAAATGATTTTAAATTAGCGGCAGTACGGGCAATAAAAGCAGGATATAAAATAATCGAAATTCATGCAGCGCATGGTTATCTTATTAACGAATTTTTATCTCCCTTAAGCAATCACCGTACTGATGAATATGGCGGTAGTTTTGAAAACCGGATAAAATTTTTAATTGAAATTATAGAAGCAATTCAAACAGTGTGGCCTTCAACAGCACCTCTGTTTGTTCGCATTTCGGCAAGCGATTGGGTCGAAGCTGGATGGACAATTGATGACTCTGTAAAGCTTTCTTCAATTTTAAAAATTAGGGGTATTGATTTAATTGATGCTTCATCAGGCGGCAGTGTGCCTTATGCAAAAATACCTGCTGCGCCGGGTTACCAGGTGCCATTTGCCGCTGCAATAAAAAAGCAAACGGGTATATTAACTGGTGCAGTGGGAATAATTACCACTGCACAGCAAGCCGAAGAAATTTTAAAAAAGCAGCAGGCTGATGTTATAATTATAGCAAGAGAACATCTTCGTGATCCTTATTTTGCATTGCATGCGGCAAAAGAATTAGCAGAAGATATTACATGGCCGGATCAATACGCAAGGGCAAAAAGGTAAAGTATTTTTTTGCTTATTTTTTATTTACATTGCTTTATTTACTTTCACTTTATGCCAGCAACACATCCGCACATTTTAAGATTATTAGAATGTATAAACTTAGAAGAAAAAGAACAGGTAAAAAGATACAGTTTAGATCAGCAGCATACTTTAAAATCGTTAAAGGCCGAAGGCCTGGCACTGCATCCCATTGTAGTTACACGTAAAAATTTTGGCTACGCCGATTATCCGGAAATAAGTTTTCGTTTAAATTTTCCTGCCGAAATAAATTTATTTAAAGATGGTGCCGCAATAGAATGTTTTTGTACCGGCGAAGAACCGGTAAAAGGTGTATTAATAAATTTAGATGGTAAGACGGGGGAGTTCCGTTTGTTTGCTCCCGACTTTCCGGATTGGATTGAAGATGATGGAGTGGGAATAAAATTAGCACCTGACCAGCGCACCACTACCATTATGAAAACGGTGCTGAATAATTTAGAGCAAAATAAACAACTGTTTAAATTATTTCAACAATTACATGATGTGCCTTCAAGTGAAAAAAATGAAATTATTATCAATGCTGTTTCACTTTCTTTTAATAATAAAAATTTAAACGAAAGTCAGCAACAGGCCGTTATGGCTATTTTACAAAATGAAAATATAACTATTGTACATGGCCCGCCGGGTACCGGTAAAACAACAACTCTTGTTGAAGCCATTATTCAATTAGTAAAGGCCGGAGAAAAAATTTTAGTATCGGCACCAAGTAATACCGCTGTTGATAATATTGCTAAAGGATTAATTGCACAAAATTTAAAAGTGTTAAGGGTGGGCAATACCAGTAAGGTGGACGAAACAATTTTTATGCACACTCCGGAAGGTAAATTAAACAACAGTAAACAACTGAAAGAAATAAAGCAATTAAAAATACGTGCTGAAGAATTTAGAAAGATGGCATTGAAATATAAAAGAAGTTTTGGTAAAGCAGAAAGAGAACAACGCAACCTCTTATTTAAAGAAGTAAAAAATATTAGAACTGAAATAAAAAAACTACAGGCTTACAACGAAGAAAAATTATATACTGAAGCAGGTATAATTTTAGGAACGCCTGTAGGTTTGTATGATTCAAAAATTAATCACCTCACTTTTCATACACTACTGATTGATGAAGCAGGGCAATGTATTGAACCATTGGCCTGGTGTATTTTTCCTTTGGCACAAAAATATGTTTTAGCAGGCGATCATTTGCAACTCCCTCCTACTGTTTTAAGCAGTGAAGCGGCAAGACTGGGCTTAAACAAATCTATTTTAGAAATAAGTATAGCTACAGTTGAAAATATTTTTTTATTGAATACTCAATATCGCATGAGAGAAGCCATTGCAGGTTTTTCGAGTAATTATTTTTACAATGGTTTATTGCAATCTGCAACACACCTCCGCAACACAGGTGCACATATTTTTTTTATTGATACTGCAGGCTCTGGTTATAATGAAAAACATGGCAGCGATGGAAGCAGTTTACAAAACGAAGGTGAATTACAAATAGTATTAAAGCTGATAGAAACAGAATCATTAGAGCCTTTGCATACAGCTTTTATTTCGCCATATGCAGGGCAGGTTGCTGCCGCAAAAGATATATTGCCCAAACAAATGCGTATCAGTACTATCGACAGTTTTCAGGGGCAGGAAAAAGAGATCGTTATTTTATCTTTAGTAAGAAGCAATGACGACGGTGATATTGGATTTTTAAAAGATTACCGCCGTATGAATGTAGCTATTACAAGGGCCAAAGAAAAATTATTTGTAATAGGCGATAGCGCAACAATTGGTGCAGATGCATTTTATACTTCCTTTTTAGATTACATAGAAAAATCCGGCACTTACAAAACTGTTTGGGAGTTTGAAATGTAAATAAACTGTGAAAATGCCTATATTACTTTTTCACATTTAGTGCTGATGGCACGGCTGATGCCGGTGAAATTAAACTTACGTCGGATAAATAATGAGCTAATGTAAATGCCTCTGTTTTGTTTAAAGATCTAAGTCGTGCATGCAGTAATGGTAATGCAATTGTAATAGTATTGCAGTACTATTGGCAAGACACGGCTTTTTTTTTTCAACTTCACTTTGATTTTATTATTTAAAAATACCTGCAGCATTTAACTGATAACTTTTTTAAAATTCTAAGATTGATTTTAAAAATAAGGAACTGTTTGAGTTATTTACTTTTTTATTTATTTGGCTAAAGCCGACAACATCAATTTGTATTACCAGCATTGAAAATATAATGGCTTTAGGTATACTGCATTCGGCTTTATTTAATTCAAACAGCTTGTAATTAATTTATTAAAATAAAAAAGGGCCAGTATAAAAATACAGCCCCGGTTTAAATCCAATATCCTATGAAAAACTAAATATAGATGTACAAACTGCAAGCCAGAATTTATTAAGTATAAAAA
>NZ_JANPCM010000097.1:0-1981 GCF_031430955.1 Ferruginibacter sp. | reverse complement strand
ATAAAAGAATTTGTTCATCAAAAAATTCCCTTATCACAATTAGCAGAAAATTTTTCTTTATTAAACGCCTCCGCTGTAGTTGCCATTTGCCAATCGGGTAAAAGAAGTTTGCAGGCAGCAAAACAATTAACAGCAGTTTTTGGCACAACAAAAAAAATCTACAGTTTACATGGCGGTATTACATTATGGAAACAGCAACATGCAACACAATTATTATAATGGAAAGAAAACCAAAAAATATTTTTATTCAGGGAGCAATAGCTGCATCTTTTATTGGAGAGAGTATTGCAAAGCACAGTACTAATACTGCCATTGGCGGACACAGTATTTTTTTAGGACAGGTAAGGGCCGATATTATTAATGAAAAAAAAGTAGCGGCAATTGAATACACCGCATACGAAGAAATGGCTTTGGAGAAAATGCATGAAATAAGAGAGGCCATATTTACCAAATATCCGCTTACCTGTATGCATGTATATCACAGCCTGGGCAAAATAGTTGCCGGAGAAATTTGTTTATTTGTATTTACTTCTTCGGCACATAGAAAAGCGGCCATTGATGCCTGTAATGAAACGGTGGAAAGAATAAAAGCGGAATTGCCCGTTTGGGGCAAGGAAATATTTGAAGACGACACACATCAATGGAAAAGCCCCCTAAATCCCCCGAAGGGGAACTTGTAACCTCTTTTTAATTTGTAAGTTTTTAAAATTAACTTTTATCTTCTAACATGGTAAACATCACACACAAATCAAACAGCTTACGTGAGGCAATTGCATCTGCAACAGTCACTGTTTCTAAACAGGAAACTATTGATGCTGTAAAAAATAAAACTGTACCCAAAGGTGATGTATTTGAATTTTCTAGAGCAGCAGGCTTGCTAGCTATAAAAAAAACAAGTGATGTAATTCCGGATTGTCACCCGCTGCCGGTTGAATTCGCAGCAATAAAACATACTGTTGAAGGCTTAAGCATTATCATCACTGTGGAAGTGCATACCATTTATAAAACCGGTGTAGAAGTAGAGGCCATGCATGGTGCTGCTATTACTGCTTTAACGATGTACGATATGCTGAAGCCTTTGGATAAAGGCGTGGAAATATCAAATATTAAATTAGAAAATAAAAAAGGAGGCAAAACAGACTTTACACAGCAGGCTGCCAATTTAAAAGCAGTGGTAATTGTTTGCTCGGACAGTGTTTCAAAAAAAGAAAGTACAGATACCACAGGAATAAAAGTGGCGCAAAAATTAACGACCCACCAAATAGAAATTATACACCAGGAAACGGTAGCGGACGATTTTGATTTGATACAGCAAAAGGCAAAACAATTTACTGCAGGGCAATGTAACTTATTGATATTTGCAGGTGGCACCGGAGTTTCGCCAAGAGATATTACACCAGATGCTATTAAGCCCATGCTTACCCGTGAGATTGACGGCATAATGGAAACAGCCAGAAACTATGGTCAGCAGCGTATGCCTTATGCCATGTTATCAAGAGGTGTTTGCGGATTTATTGATAAGACATTGGTACTTACTTTACCCGGCTCAACTAAAGGTGCTGCAGAAACTATTGATGCACTCTTTCCTTATATTTTACATGTTTTTAAAATCGCAGATGGTATGCGGCATGATTAGGTGGGTGAATTTATTTATTCTAAAACCAGTAATTCTAAAATCAGCCTGATAAAAAACTGAAATAAATAAGCAACCATGCAAATAAAACAAAGCATACAAAACAGGCTGTAAAGCGCAATCCAAAACGTTTTTCCCCTGATTGTTATTTTTCAACTTACTAAAGAGGAGTTTGAAAGTTTACGATCACAAATTGAGACCTTAGACAGCAGCAATTCTTTAACATCACAAATTGTGACCTTAAAGACAGGCAGGGGTAAGCATACAAAATTTATGCCCTATGCTTTTACAGAACAAGGTGTTGCTATGTTAAGTGGCGTACTAAACAGTGATAAAGCAATAGAAATG
>NZ_JANPCM010000096.1:0-15008 GCF_031430955.1 Ferruginibacter sp. | reverse complement strand
GTTATCACCTAAAACAAAATAGCAATTTTCAGGAATTTGTAAGGGGCCAAAATTATCCGGTGTCCAGTTGGTTTTTTTATTTAATAAATCTATACAATGGGAATAAATTGGTTTTGTTAAAAAAGAAGGTATTAAAGGAGTAATATTTGGCAAGTATTAAATAACTCCCATTCATCTTACCTTTGCCGCATGCCTCAGTTTAACTGGAACGATAGTACCAATTTATTAAGCAAACTTACCCCACGCCGTTTTTTTAACGGCATTAAAGTACTCAGCAGTTTTTATATCAGCCGCCTGTTAAACAAATCGGTGCAATGGGGTTACCCGGTTTCTGTTTCGTTTGAACCTACCACCAGCTGCAACCTTCGCTGCCCCGAATGCCCCAGCGGTTTACGCCAGTTTACCCGGCCAACAGGTATGCTGCAAAAAGATTTTTTCAGGGATACTATAGATGATATTTATAAAGAATTATTGTACCTCATTTTTTATTTTCAGGGCGAACCTTATTTAAATCCTGATTTTTTAGACATGGTAAAATATGCATCGTCAAAAGGCATTTACACCGCCACCAGTACCAATGCACATTATTTAAATGATGATAATGCAAAGCGGACTGTAGAGAGTGGATTAGACCGTTTAATAATTTCTATTGATGGCACCACACAGCAGGTGTATAAACAATACCGTGTGGGTGGCAATATTGATAAAGTAATTGAAGGGGCAAAAAATATTGTAAAATGGAAAAAGGAACTCAACAGTAAAACACCTTTTGTATTCTTTCAGTTTTTAGTAGTAAAACCAAATGAACATCAGATAGAAGATATAAAACGATTGGCCAAAGAAGTGGGTGTGGATGAAGTGCGTTTTAAAACCGCACAGGTATATGATTACGAAACCGATCCCAACAATTTAATCCCCACAACAGATAAATTCAGCCGCTATAAAAAAAATGCTGATGGTACTTATACAGCAAAAAACAAATTAGCCAACCGCTGCTGGAAGCTGCAGCATGCCAACGTAATTACCTGGGATGGATTGGTGGTGCCCTGTTGTTTTGATAAAGATGCCCTGCATCAATTGGGAAATTTAAAAAATCAATCGTTTAAACAAATTTGGCACAACGATAATTATAAACAATTTAGAAAAGAGTTAATGAACAGCCGCAAGAATATTGATATTTGTGCCAACTGCAGCGAGGGAGCCAGTGTATGGAAAGATTAACAGCAACTTACTTTTATAATTTTAAATCAACTTTAATTTATGCCTGATGTATTTAATAACCGGCTAAGGCAAATTATATTACTTATTATTATTGCATTTTTGCTTATTGCGCTTTTAACTCAGTTGTATGCTTTTTTACCCGGCCTGTTGGGTGCCGCTACTTTATACATACTCACCCGTAACTGGTACCATAAACTAATTCTTAAAAAAAGATGGAAAAAAGGACTTACGGCATTGCTTTTTATTTTGGGTTCTATCATTATTATTTCCATACCGGTTTATTTTTCAATTAAGATGGTATCGCCTAAAATAAATTCTGTGGTAAATAACCAGCACGAAGTAATGCAGGGCATACAAATTTTTTCGGATAAAATTGAAGCCTTCACCGGCATGAAAATATTTACCGATGAAAATACGAAGTCGGTAGCTGCAAAAATTTCAGGTTCAATTCCCAAATTACTCAATACCACCGCCAATGTGTTAACCAATCTTATCATGCTTTTCTTTTTGTACTATTATCTTTTGGTAAATGGCAGGGCCATTGAAAAATATCTTGGTAAAATAATTCCTTTAAAAGAAGAGAATGTAGATAAACTGGCCAGCGAAACCATAGTAATGATAAGGGCCAATGCCATTGGCATACCGATTATTTGTATTGTGCAGGGTATATTTGCCACCATTGGTTACTTAATTTTTGGCGTAAAAGATTGGGGCATGTGGGGTTTTGTAACCGGTGTATTTGCTTTTTTTCCATTGGTAGGCACCATGATAATTTGGGTGCCGCTGGTAATTTACCTGTACTCCACCGGCAATAATTACACCGCTACCGGTTTAACAATTTACAGTATTGTAGTAACCGGTAATGTTGATTATATAACAAGGCTGGGGTTGTTAAAAAAAATGGGCAATGTGCACCCTATGATAACTGTGTTGGGTGTAATAGTTGGTTTAAAATTATTTGGCTTTATGGGTTTAATTTTTGGCCCTTTATTAGTAAGCTATTTTATTATTTTAATTAAAATTTACCTTAACGAATTTGCCGAACCAACATCGGCAACTGCCGAACCATCACCAAAAGAATAATTTTTTATCATGGGTATAGAAGAAGATATTAACCAATCAAAATTCAGGAACGAATACCAGAAGGCCAGCATTAATCTCATTTATACTTTTAACTGGATGAGTGAACAAATGAAAGGTCTTTTTGAAAAACATGGGCTTACGTCGCAGCAGTTTAATATACTGCGTATTTTACGTGGTGCAGGCCAGCCGCTTTCTACTTTGCAAATACGGCAGCGCATGCTCGATAAAATGAGCGACACCAGCCGCATTGTGGACAGGCTTATTGTAAAAGAAATGGCAAAAAAAGTTATTTGCAAAAGCGATAAACGTTTGGTAGATGTTTCTATAACTGATAAAGGTAAAAAACTGCTGGCGAAATTAGATGGAAGCCAGGATGAAATGGATGCTGTACTCAGTAATTTATCTGAAGCCGATGCTAAAACATTAAATAAATTATTAGATAAAATCCGTGAACCAAAATAATTATTATTCATGAAATTTTTTGCTCCTTTTATTTTATTTTTTGCCAATTGCATATTGCATATTACATCATCGGCACAAACCAAACCCGAGTTTCGTGGTGTATGGATTGCTTCGGTTGATAATATAGACTGGCCATCAAACAAAAACTTAAATTCCGATGCTCAAAAAGCAGAGTTTATAAAAATATTAGATGGGCACAAAGCCAACGGCATGAATGCGATGGTGGTGCAAATACGTCCGGCTACCGATGCATTTTATCCTTCGCAATACGAACCCTGGAGCGAATGGCTTACAGGTAAACAGGGCCAGCCGCCAATACCTTATTACGATCCTTTAGCATTTATGCTTGCCGAAACGCATAAACGTGGTATGGAGTTTCATGCATGGATGAATCCGTACAGGGCTGAGTTTAATATTAATACTTCATCTATTGCCGCAACCCATATTACCAAGCTTCATCCCGATTGGTTTTTAACTTACGGCGATAAAAAATATTTTGATCCGGGAAACAAACAGGTACAGCAATATGTAACCAATATTGTAAAAGATGTGGTAAGCCGTTACGATGTAGATGCTATACATTTTGATGATTATTTTTATCCTTACCGCATTGCCGGGCAGGAATTTCCTGATAACGGCAACTATAAATTGTACGGCAACGGACTTAGTAAAGATGATTGGAGACGAAGCAATGTGGACTCTATAATTGTAATGCTGTACAGAGTAATAAAAAAAGAAAATGTAAAATGCCAGTTTGGTATTTCCCCATTTGGTGTGTGGCGCAATATTGATAAAGACCCTGTAAACGGCAGCAATACAAGGGCCGGCCAAACCAACTACGATGATCTGTATGCTGATATTTTATTGTGGTTAAAAAGCGGTTGGATAGATTACGTAGCACCACAAATTTATTGGGAGTTTGAGCAGAAAAATGCGCCTTATAAAATTATACTCGATTGGTGGAGTACACATACTTATGGCAAAAACTGTTACATAGGCCTGGGTATTTATAAAGCCGGCAGTAATGTTTACTGGAAAGATGTAACCCAGTTGCCCAGGCAAATAGAAGCCTTACGTAATACCCCAAACATTCAGGGTATGATATTTTTCAGCAGTAAAAGTTTTGATAAAAACCCCAATGGCTGGAGCGATAGTTTGCGGTTAAATTATTTTGCCGTGCCGGTAAAAACGCCGGAGGTAAAATAGTCTCGTGCACTTCTCCCGCGGAATGCAATTCTAATATGAGTCTTTGACTCATATTAGAAACTTCAAATTCTATACCTTTGTTTTATAATTAAGTTCTGCCCTCAAAGGCATTATTAATTATTCATTTTTAATTATCAATTATTTTTTTATGCCCGGTTTTGAACTTTGGAGCGATGCAGAACGCAAACACGTAAATGATGTTTTACAAACAGGAATTTTAATGCGCTATGGTTTTGATGGCCCACGCAAAGAAATCTGGAAAGCGAAAGAAATGGAAAATGCTGTTTGTAAAACTTTTGGTTGCAATTATGCCATGTTATTAAGCAGCGGTACAGCAGCATTAACAACAGTAATGAGTGCCTTAGGTATTGGCTATGGCGATGAAGTTATTTGCCCTTCTTTTACTTTTGTTGCCAGTTTTGAAGCAATAATTAGTGTAGGCGCTGTGCCAGTTTTGGTTGATGTAGATGATACACTTACATTAAACCCTGATGCAGTAAAAGCTGCCATTACCCCCAAAACAAAATGCATAATGCCCGTACATATGTGCGGCAGCATGGCTGATATGGATGCGCTGCAAATTATTTGTAAAGAACATAAATTGATTTTACTGGAAGATGCCTGCCAGGCAATTGGCGGCACATACAAAGGAAAGATGCTCGGCACCATTGGTGATGCAGGCACTTTTAGTTTTGATTTTGTAAAAACCATTACCTGCGGAGAAGGCGGTGTGGTAATGATGAACAGTAAAGATTTGTACGAAAAATGTGATGGCTATACTGACCATGGGCACGATCATAAAGGTGCCGACCGTGGCGCCGATTTGCACCCTTTTATTGGATACAATTTCAGGATAAGTGAACTGCATGCTGCAGTTGGTTTGGCACAAATAAACAGATTGGATGAATTTTTAACGATACAGAAAAAAAATAACGCCGCATTAAAAAATATTTTAGCCACAGTGCCCGAAATAAGTTTTCGCCGTGTGCCTGACGAAGCTGGCGACAGTGGCTCTTTTGTAAGCTGGTTTTTACCTACTGCCGAAATTACAAAAGCAGTTGTGGCCGAATTAAAAGCACAAAATATTTTAGCCGGTAATTTTTACTGGTTCGATAATAACTGGCATTACATCCGCAAATGGGATCATCTTAAAAATTCTATTACACTAAATGCGTTAAGCCCCGAGCTGAAACAAAAAGTAATGCATCATGCCAATAAAGACTTTGCTGCAAGCGATGCAGTAATGAGCCGTTGTGTTTCTACTGCTATTAGTCTAGTGTGGAGTGATGAACAGATAAAAGAGAAGGGAGAAAAAATGGTAGCGGTGATTAAGAAGGTGTTGAGTGAGATGGTGGTGAATGCGTAAATTTAATCAGAATGAATACAACCGCAGAAAAGGCTTTAAAACACGTCCAAGACTTTGAGATACAAAACAAAAGAACTCCTGCTGATCATGTAAATAATAAAGGAATTGATATCTTGTCAGTTTGTTCTCAATCAAGCGAAGAAAGGCATATTGAAGTTAAAGGAATAGGAAACAATACTTTTACTCTTTTCAGCAACTTCAATTATAAACAATTTTTAAAATCTGGGAATAAGTTTTACCTGTATGTTGTGAAAATATATCCAAACGGTGAAGAACAGTTATATATTTTAAATTACGAAGAGGTTGAAAAACTTATACCTGAAAAAAATAGAACGATATTTAATCTTGCTATAGAAAATAAGGTAAAAAGAATTTCTATAAACTATTCGATTCACTTAAAAGACATTACTGGATTCTTATTGAAAAAACAATAATCTTTGCACTATCTCAACAACCCTTCAATTGATATATCTTCATCAAGCTCTTCCCAGTGAACACCCAGCCCTTTACCAATAAAACGCCAGTTATTTAATTGAGCAGAAGTAGCTTTAGAAAGTTTAGGAAACCAGGTTAGAGGCACATTTATTTCTCTGCCATCCATTAAGTCAACACACAGCATATCATTTTCAAAAGAAATATTTTTTGCAAATACCTGTATTGTACTATTTATTAAAGTATTCATTCCATTTTTTTATTAAAGTAGATAAATTTTTATCAATTATTACTTCAATTTGTTTAAGCTCTCCCGAATTAAAACCGTAGTTATTTTCCAATATTACTGGGCTAAGCCAAAACTTTGCTGCTGCCTCAGCTTTCTCTACATGAACATGAACTGGTTCATTATTTTCATTGCTGTAAAAGAAAAATCTGAACCCGTTAATAACAAATACAGTTGGCATCAAGATAAAGTTACAAAGTCTTTTTTAAAATAAAGATAGAAATGTAACGTATAATTTTACCTTAACGTAACTCTCTTTCCCTCCATCCAGTCACATTGCTGCACACTTCCTAACCTGAACTTAAAAGGGATCTTTGTTATTTTTTCCAACTGTAATTCTTTTTTACAGAAAAAACCAAAGTTTTGAGTGTAAAAATTGCTGCTGATAATTGGTGTGGCGGAAATAATGGATTTGTTTTCGTTGGTAGTTTTAAATGCCGGGGAGCCTAAATAAAATTTATTGTCTTTTTTTACTGAATACAAATTGTAAAAACTGGGCGGATCCAATCGGGAGACAGCAACCCTGCTTTTTTCTGTTACATTACTTATAACATTTTTTTGAGCAAAAACGCCAGTTCCCACAAAAATCATGCAAAAAAATAAAAATTTAGCTTTTGCGTTCATATTACAAGTAAGTTTGTGGGTAAATTTACATTTTATAACAAGAGATACGGTCATTTGTGCATTAAAGTTTTCGCTTAGGTAAAAGTTCAGTAAATATTTACTGTTTAAGAGTGTCTCGCCTTAAGCCAGACCAATGAAGCTAAATAAAGCTCTATGCTGATAACAAAATTTTTAACAATAAAACGTAATAAATTCTCCGCCAGCTGGCGGAGATAGAGGTTATGGCATTAAGTCAGGGATTATACCAAAAACAATTACAGAAATTATCGCCCCAGCAAATTCAATTAATGAAATTGCTGCAGGTACCTACTGCCATTTTAGAAGAGCGGATTAAAGAAGAAATGGAAGAAAATCCGGCGCTGGAGCAAACAGAGGAAGATCATAAAGATGAATACGATGAGGCCAACGACGAATTTAAAGATACTGAAGATGATTTTGAGGCGGATGGCAGTACAGACGATTATGATAATTTAGACATCAGCGAATATGTAAATGATGGCGATGATGAAGTAGGTGACTATAAATTACGGGATGAAAATTATCCGGAGATTGATGATGGCAAAGTTATTCCGCACCGGGTGGAAGTGGGTTTTAACGAACTGATGCTGGAGCAACTCGGGCAACTTAATTTAGATGCTCATCAGCAAAAAATTGCCGAACAAATTATTGGCAACTTAGATGATGATGGGTATTTGCGGAGAGATATTTCTTCCATTGTGGATGATTTGGCTTTCAGGCAAAATGTTAGCACTACAGAAGAAGAGATAGGCCAATTGGTATTGCAGATACAGCAGTTTGACCCTCCCGGCATTTGTGCAAGAAACCTGCAGGAATGTTTGCTGCTGCAGTTAGAAAGAAAATTAGATGAAGGTAAAGCGGTAGAAATAGCGATGAAAGTATTAGATAAATACTTTGATGAGTTTACAAAAAAACATTACGAAAAAATACAGCGTGGCTTAACACTTAGCGATGAACAATTAAGAGAAGTTATTAAGCAGATAGTAAAATTAAATCCTAAACCGGCGGGTAATATTGGTGATACCAACAAAGGTGAAAGCTATGTGATACCCGATTTTTTTATTTACAACAATGCCGGTAAATTAGAATTAACGCTTAACAGTAAAAATGCCCCCGATCTTAGAATTAGTGAAGGCTACAGGGATATGCTGAAAGATTACGAACGTGGCAGTAAAAAAGATAAGCGTCAAAAAGAAGCGGTACTTTTTATTAAACAAAAAATTGATGCCGCCAAATGGTTTATTGATGCTATTAAACAGCGGCAAAATACTTTGCTGAATACGATGGAGGCTATAATGAATTATCAGCATGATTTTTTTGTTACCGGCGATGAAACAGAACTGCGGCCGATGATTTTAAAATATATTGCCGAAGCTACCAACCTTGATATTTCTACAGTAAGCCGTGTGGCCAACAGTAAATTTGTGCAAACAGAATTTGGTACCTACCGGCTTAAGTTTTTCTTTAGCGAAAGTTTACAAACCGACAGTGGCGAAGAAGTAAGTACAAGGGAAGTAAAAAAAATATTGAGCGATTTTATTGAAGAAGAAAGTAAAAAGCACCCGCTGAGTGATGAGCGCCTTACAGAATTATTGCAGGAAAAAGGATACAATATTGCACGGCGTACGGTTGCTAAATACAGGGAGCAATTGAATATTCCGGTGGCCCGTTTAAGAAAAGTTTTATGATGACTAACAATAGACAACAGACAACTGACAACAGACAACTGACAATTGATGATGTGCAAACTCCTGTAGTCTATAGTCAGTGGTCAATCGTCAGCATTTTAGCGCATTTTTTTTCTTATGTTTTTCATCCGCTGTTTATACCATTGTATGCCATAAGTTTTTTAATTTTTTTTCATCCATCTTATTTTGCAGGCTTTACACTGTATGAAAAATACCGGGTATTATTAACTACCGTTTTAAACACTGTTTTTTTTCCGGCATTTGCAGTTTTATTGATGAAGGGTTTAGGGTTTATTAAATCAATTTTTTTAGTTACTCCGCAAGACAGGATTGGACCTTATCTCTCCAGTATGATCTTTTATTTTTGGGCAGCGTGGGTATTTTTTAAAATGGATCCCCAGCTTGCACTTATACTGCCATCATTTATGACAGGGGTTTTTCTTACCACAGTTGTTGGCTTACTCAGTAATATTTATTTTAAAATAAGCATGCATGCCATGGGCATGGGTGGCTTGCTGGGTTTGTTTTTAATAATAATGACTTACAATACCATGTTAATGACATGGCCCTTATGCATAGCTTTATTAATTACGGGGTTGGTTTGTACCAGCCGTTTAATAATAAGCAACCATACACAAAAAGAAATTTATTGGGGATTATTTTTTGGCATTGTTTGCCAGCTTGCTGCTGCAATATTTATTCTTTAAAAAAAGAATGCCCCACCATGCGGTGAGGTATCTTTCTCCTGTTGTGCCTAACAATTGAAACTTTAACTGTAGATTGAAAAAAGCCTAACTGTTTAGTATTTTTGAAGCAGCAATATATTTTTTTGTTGGGTGATACAGAAACATACAACTGCCATTTTTTATTGCGTCAATTATTTTTTTATTTATTTTTTGTGGCACTGCCGGGCAACCATAACTTCTGCCCAGGTAACCATTAAACTGTATAAATTTTTCATCGGCATAAGCGGCTCCATGCATTACTATTGCTCTTTCCAGTGCTTTATCGTTAATGCCCTTTTCGCAGCCATTTAATTTTAAAGAATAACCATTACCGCCATTGTAAGTATTACCGGTAATAAAAAATCCTAAACTTGTTTTATGAGATGCTTCTGCATTTGAAAAATCACTGGCATATTCCAACCCTGAGTTTCTTCCGTGTGCCACTACTGAATTAAACAAAACTTCTCCGCTGTTCATATCCAGCACATACAATCTTTTTTGAGAAGAGGGTTTGCTGTAATCAACAATTGTAAGTACGTTACTGTTATTTAATAATTTTTTGCCGAGCAAATATTTATAACCTTTTACTGCATCGTTAAATACCTCGTAAGATAAACCTGCGGCTGTTAAATTCCACTCTGCATAACAATTTACTGTTGATGATATAACCGGCACCTCAACCAAAGGAAGTTTAATTGTTAGTTTATTTTCAGTAAGAGGAGAAGCGGCATTTGCCATCAGCAGCAATGCAGGCAGCATTAATGCGTTACGGATTAATTTCATTCTTATAGTTTTCAGTTTGGATACGGCGATATAAAATCGTACATATAAATCGTTTTAAACAACGGTTTTATTGTGCAGATAAATCAAAGCAAATAAATTTAATTTTTTAGAATATTTAACAGCGTAAATGTACTTGGTGTGTTTACAAAAAAGCGATGCTTAAAAAGGGTATTAATCTCAATTATTAGAGTTTATTTTAAAAAATTATTCAAAAATTTTAAAAACATATATTAAAACCAGCTCAGCATTATTAAAGTTGATTTTAATTTTTACATAAACACTTGTACCGCAGCACAAAAAGTGTTATCTTTTGGTTATAGCAACCTTAGTGCTTTTTTTTACGATTATTATTAAAAGTTTTAAAGCTTAGTTTTTGTTAACTGCCGACGAATTAAACCTGCAAATAAGGGGCTGCGCCCTTAACGAGAGAGAGAGCCAAAAAAAATTGTACAACTCTTTCTATGGCTATGCTATGTCTGTATGCGACCGCTATACCAGCAGGGACGAAGATGCTTCTGAAATACTAAACGACGGGTTTATTAAAATTTTTAAAGAGATACATAATTTTAAACCTGCTTACAGCGATGTGATAAGCTCTTTTAAAGGCTGGTTAAGAAAAATAATGGTATATACCGCTATTGATCATTTTAGAAAAAATAATAAACATCAAAATGTAATAGAACTGGATGCGGCAGTGGTGCATTTGCCGATTGAATCAGAAACAGCTGTTGATAAAATTTCGCATGATGAAATAATACGGTTTATACAGGATCTGTCGCCGGCCTACCGCACTGTGTTGAATCTTTTTATTGTAGAAGGATTTAGCCATGAAGAAATTTCCAAACACCTGGATATTTCAGTAGGCACATCAAAATCAAATCTTGCTAAAGCAAGAAAACAATTACAAAAGATATTGTACCACCAAAATAAAACCTTAATTGCCAAAAATGCCTGACGAAGAAATTGATAACCTGATAAGGGATGCCGCCAACCAGCATCATCCGCCTTATGATGATAAAGCATGGGGTAAGATGGAGGAGTTGCTGGATAAACATTTGCCTCAAAAAAAAGACAGAAAAAAATATATTTTCTTCATCCTGTTTTTTTTAGTGCTGGTCAGTGCTGTTATTTTTTCTGTTAATAATGCAGGAAAGAAAACTGTAACGGCTGAAGCTAAACAGCAAAAAGCAAAATCTGTTGCTGATCCAAAAGATTTTACATCATCATCTGATAATAATCCTGATAAAATAACTGCTGAAACATCAGGTAATACTTCCTCATCAACTCAAAATGTTACACCAGCAGCTACTGCAAATAATACTAATACAGAAAACACGTTGCCGGGTACAAAAAAACTTACGTTGGCAAATAATACAAACGAAACTGGCGGCAATGCAAAATTAAAGTACAGTAAAAAAAGCCGCTTTGCAATAAAAATAAAAAAGCCTGCAAAAGTTTCAGATAACGAAGCTGATTTATCTGCTCAAAAAAATGCCATTGTAAAAAACAGTGATGACGAAAATATGGTTAACGCTCCCGAAACTGTAAATACAAATAAGGCGGATTTAAAAATAGCAATAATAAAAACAGATTCAGTTACCGAAAAAGCTGAAAATACAAATGTTGAAAAAGAAAAAATAGCATCAGAAAAAAAGGAACCAATTTCTGCTGTTGTAAAAGAAAAGAAAAATAGCAATAAAAAATTTGCAAATAATTTTGCTCTTACTTTATCTGCAGGTGAAGAATTAAGTTATATACATATTAATAATTCCGGAAAGCTTAAGCCTTTTTATGGCGCTGGATTAAGTTATAATTTATTAAACCGCTTTACACTCCGTTCTGGCTTATTTGTTTCTAAAAAAATATATTATGCCACAGCAGCACAATATAAATTTCCGGCAGGCACAACTGTAAATCCCTGGTTGCAAAAAATAAATGCCGATTGTAATGTTTTTGAAATACCGCTTACGCTGCAATATAATTTTAAGCAGGTAAAAAATCATAACTGGTATGGCGGTATGGGTTTTTCCTCTTATTTAATGAAGAAAGAAATATATGATTACCAGTACAAAGGTGCAAGCGGACAAGTATGGAGTTATAAGCGTACTTACAAAAACGAAAATGAAAATTATTTTTCTGTACTTACACTTTCTGGCGGATACCAGTATAAATTAAATCATCGTATTTCTTTTTTAGCTGAGCCCTTTTTAAAAATACCCATAAACGGTATTGGCGCCGGTAAAGTAAAACTTAACAGTGCCGGCCTTTTATTTACAGCAGCAGTAAAACCATTTGCAAAAAAGAAAAAGTGAATTTAAAAAATGAAGTATAAAAGGGCACTTTAATTTTAAGAGCCCTTTTTAATATTAAGCATCACAAAGCAAAATTTATTATTTCTTTTTGTCCCTGAACAAAACAAAATTTCTAGCAATTGTAAATCCCCAGCGGTACTGCCCTTTGCCCCAGCTTGTATAGGTACGTGGTATAAACCTGTTTTCTAAAATATTAGTGGTGTTAGTAAAGTTGAGATGAAACATATGCCCCGGTGTTAAAATTTCAAAGCCAATACCAAAAGCATCGTATCGTTTGGCATCGTAGTAGTTGGCGTATTGTGCTGCCAATGCTGCTTCCGATTCTTTAGAGCGGAAGGCATGAAAATAATCAGCTACTAAAATAAATTTTTTACTTAATGGCAAACGAACACCACCACCTAATGCAAACAAATTTTTTTGGTCGTTAAGCACCACATAATTGGTGTGTACATAAGTTGGGCTTAGTTGCAAACTGAGTTTGCCAAATTTTCTTGCTATCATTAATTGCACTACCTGGCTCATCCTGTCGGAGAATTTAGTAAAATGATTTTCGTTTACTTTTAACTGTCCAATACTGGTGTCGGTATCTGCCCTCATTGCCGATATTACATTGTTGGCAAATAAAGTTACTGCTACACGATGTGCAGGATCATTTTCTATTTGTTGTAAAAACTGGTACTTTACTCCCATTTCAATTAACTGCGATAAATTTCCGCCGCCCCTTGTTCTTGATAAAAAAACATTTAGTTTATCGCTCAGCCCGGCCTGAAAAGCAATTTTTACATCTGTGGCATTATCTAATCCATAAAAAGTTTTGGCGCCTCCGTTATCCCCGGCTATATCACCAAAATTATGCACTACTTTAAATTCTAAAATACCTTTACGTAAAACTTCTACTGTATTTGCATTAATTAATTTTTGAGAATAAAAGACAGGCGTTGGTTCCTTAGCTTTAGATTTAGGCTCATCCATTGAAGCCATTAATTTTGATACTGCAGTATCTTCCTGTGCAAAAACACTGCTTCCAATACAAACAAAAAGTAATAAACATAATTTTCTCATACAATAATTTTAGGTTTAAGTTAATAACGTAAGGTAAAGCCAATTGGTTGCCGTTGCATTAAAGGAATAAATTTATACATTCAACTAATGCAATTTTTTAAGTTTAGGCCGAAAATATTCCTGAGTAAATTAATTCTTTCAGCTGATTAACATTTCCTTTAGTAATTCATTAACAATAAAAAATGGCTTTTTCGAGGCATAAAAAAAAATTTTTTCATACTCCTATTCTATATAAAATCAGTGCTTTAGAGCCTGCAAAACCAATTAATTTTTGGTCAATTTTTTTAAATAAAAAAAATTATGGCACGGTTTTGGAAACTATGGCAGCAGATACCGAAAAATACTGTTATCAATTAGTTTATCAAATTTTTTTAATCATAAAATCTATTATCATGAGCACAACAAATTTTCCAACTCCTTCGCAGGAAACACAGGTTGTAACAACCCGTAAAACCAATACTGCAAAAAACGCTGTTATAGGTGTACTGGCAGCAGCAGTTTTAGGCCTTGGTGGTTACATGGTTTACGACAAGAACAAAAATTCAGAAACTATTCAGCAGCAACAAACAACAATTGCAAAAGTTACTGACGAAAAAAGCGATATCCAGGTGAGCTTTGATGCATCACTTGCCAGGCTTGATTCAATGACTACTGCTAACACCGGTTTAAACAGCCAGTTGAATGATAAGAATTCTGAAATTACTAAAGTAAAAGCAGAAATCCGCAGCATTTTAAATAAGAAAAATGCAACTGCCGGTGAACTGGCAAGAGCTAGAAAACTTATTGCTTCTTTAAACGATAAAATTTCTGTTTTAGAAGCAGATGTTGCAAGACTTACAGGAGAAAATCAAACATTATCTAACGACAAAGTTGTTTTAACCCAGGAAAAAGAGAAAGTTACTCAGGATCTGGCTGCAACCACAGTTGTTAAAGAAGAATTAGAAAAGAAAGTTGATGTAGCATCTACATTAAATGCTTCTAACATTGTTATTACTCCTGTAAACATTAAAAGAAACGGTAAAGAAAAAGTATCAAGCACTGCAAAGCGTGTAGATAAACTTTTAGTAAGCTTTGATGTTACTAACCGTATTGCACAACCGGGTTCAACTGATGTTTATGTAGTGGTTATAGGCCCGGATGGCCAACCAGTTGCTACAGGAACTGAAACTTTTACAACACGTGATGATGGCGCTAAAAGTTACACAGCTAAATTACCTGTAGAAATTGAAACCGCTAAAAGGAAAAACGTTGAGTTTGCTTTTGCACCAGGCAGCAACTTTCAACAGGGAAGTTATAAAATAATGATTTATCAAAATGGATTTTTAATTGGAGAAGGTGTACGTGAATTAAAGAAAGGTGGTTTATTCAGTTAATATAATAATATTGATAATTTAATATCTATAGAAAATATTAAAAGCCCCGGATTTAAAAATTCGGGGCTTTTAATATTATAAGACTTTTCCTTCCAGAAATAGCGGTACACAAAAAACAGCGTTATATCAGATCTATCAACTTATGTGAAGCGAACCCAGTGAGATTAAAGTATGTCCTTAGTGCATTGAACACGTTAAATTATCTACTAAGGCGGCTAGGGTAAATATAGTATTCAATCACAATCTATTGTTATCAATCAGCTCAGAAAATATAGTATTTTTAATTGGGAAAATCAAACCCCTTCAAATATGCCCAAAAGCCCTTAACAAAAAACTATGGAGCCGGAGGCCAAAAGTAAAGTTGCTG
>NZ_JANPCM010000095.1:0-2862 GCF_031430955.1 Ferruginibacter sp. | reverse complement strand
CCTCAAAATTTATTATTTCGGCAGCAGAAACTGGAATAAGGATAAAAAAAATTTGAGGGTGTATGTTTCCTTTAAAAATTTAGAAAGTATAGATGCTTCTGCTGCATGCGATATACAGGTGGCAGGTGTAATAAAAGTGCCTTCATTATTAATAAACATGTCTGGTGCCAGTGGTTTTAAAGGAGCTGTAGAGGTAACGGATTTAAAAATTGATTTAAGTGGTGCATCTGATGTAACCATAAAAGGCGTTGCTGCTTCTGTTCGTATTGAATCGAGTGGTGCAAGCGATGTAAAAGGCGAAGATTTAATTACAGATTATTGTACCGCAAGAGTATCCGGCGCATCTGATGTAAATATTACTGTAAATAAAGAATTAAATGCCAGCGCAAGCGGCGCCAGTGACATTTCTTACAAAGGCAATGCAATTATAAAAGACAAACATACCAGCGGTGCAAGCAGCGTTAGTAAAAAGGGTTGATTGGTTAATTAGTTGATTTGTTTATTGGTACAAACTGTATTTACTAATTAACCTGTAAACCAATAAACTAATCAACAGTTTCATTTTCCAAAAGCCCAAATTAAAAACTCCGGTAAGTGATTACGCCACGATGTATAATCATGAATGCCGTTTGCATCTTCTTTGTAAATAATTTCTTCAGGTAAACAAACATTTTTACTTTTAATTAATTCCATCAAATCTTTAGTATCGTCTATTACATCAATAATGCCGTCTCTATCTCTATCGCCGCTTTCTTCTTTAGCACCGGCATAAAACCAATATTGCAAATGCGGTTTCTTTTTTGATGAACGGATTTTATTAATGATGATCCTGTTTTTTTCATCGCTGTAATCTGCTGCTTTATCATCCTTATCCCTCCACCAGAAGGAGCCGGAAAAAACTCCTGCTTTATCAATTTTATCAGCATTATCCCAGGCAATATCAAAAGCACTTAAGCCGCCCAATGAACAACCTGCTATTGCAACAGATTTAAATTTTCTTACACCGGCATTCTTTTTTACAAAGGCATATAATTCATCATCAATAAATTTAGAATAACTATCTGCTTTATCGCCACGTTTCATAAAATCGGGCTGTTGGCTAACACCAAATTCTTTTGTTCTTTCATCAGCCACAATGCCCACAATAATCAAAGGTTTAATCAATTTCTTTTTGTACAAACTGTCTAAAATTTCTTTTACGCCGAACTTTTGCAAATCCTGTCCATCGTTCAGCAGTAATAAATTCAATTCACTTTTATCACCGGGCATTGGAGTGCTTAGTATAGAAAGTTTGACCTGCCTTTGTAAATGACGGCTGTATAATTGATCTTCCTGCTGTTTAATTTTCTTTTTACAACCCACTGAAAATAGCAATAAGAGCAATGATAAAACAACATAAATATTTCTTTTCATAAAAAAGATTGAAGAACAAATTTATATTATTTGGCGACAAAGCCTCAAAACCTTACTTTTGCACTGCGAAGTAGAGCAGCGGTAGCTCGTCGGGCTCATAACCCGAAGGTCACTGGTTCGATCCCAGTCTTCGCAACTAAATCAAGAGGCTCGATTGAGCCTTTTTTGGTTAAACTGATAAAGTTCTTTTACATGTTTGTTGTTTATGCTCTTTATAGTAAAATTCATGACAAAATCTATATTGGATTTACATCTGATATAACAGAAAGATTTAAGTCTCATAACGAATTAGCTACAAAAGGATGGACTATTAAGTTCAGGCCTTGGGAAATAATTTATCAGGAACATTGCAGTTCAAAAGCTGAAGCAATGAAAAGAGAAAAACAACTTAAAACAGCAACAGGGCGAAATTTTATTAGATCCCTGATAAATAATGCAAAGGTATGATGGCTCATATCCGCCAGCTGGCGGACACTGGTTCGATCCCAGTCTTCGCAACTAAATTGAAGACAGAAGTAAGTGCTAATTCCGCAGCGGCGGGCACAGGTTCTACCTCAGTCTTTGTAACTAAATCAAATCCTCACTTCTACAGATTTGGGGATTTTTTTATTCATTTCGATAAAGTGTAAATGAATATGATTATCTCCTCCATTCTTTCGGGCTGTTTGTGGTAATCATATAATTCTAATAACCACATTTCATGAAATCAGGTTTTGTAAACATATTTGGTAAACCCAATGCAGGCAAAAGCACTTTGCTTAATGCATTAATGGGAGAGAAGATGGCTATTGTATCGCACAAAGTACAAACCACACGCCACCGGATTAAAGCCATCTTAACAGAAAAAGAATACCAGATTATTTTTTCTGATACACCGGGCATTATAGAACCAAAATATAAACTGCACGAAAAAATGATGCAGGCTGTAAAAGGTAGTTTAGAAGATGCAGATGTGGCATTGTTAATTGCAGATGTTAATGAAGAGCAGGAAGAAAGCAACAATATTTTTACTGCATTAAAATTAAAAGTGCCGGCAATTGTTGTGCTGAATAAAGCTGATAAAGCTGCCGAAGAACAGCAAAATGCCGTTACAGATTTTTACAGAAAGCAACCTTATTGTAAAGATGTGGTTATACTTTCTGCCTTAAAAAAAAGTGGTATTGATTTCTTACTAAAAAAAATAATTAAACTATTGCCCGAAGGACAGCCGTTTTACGAAGGTGATGACCTGAGCGATATGCCCACTAAATTTTTTGTGGGGGAATTGGTAAGAGAAAAAATATTTCAATTATATGGCGAGGAAATCCCTTATCACACCACTGTTTTAATACAGGAGTTTACCGAAAAAACAACACTGATAAAAATAAGGGCCGAAATAATTGTGCAAAGAGAAACACAAAAAGGTATTATTTTAGGAGAAGGAGGAAAGATGATAAAACAATTAGGTAC
>NZ_JANPCM010000094.1:0-3127 GCF_031430955.1 Ferruginibacter sp. | reverse complement strand
ACAAAAAATCGGCGTTATCAGGCAAAGTATAATTTCTATAGAAAAAGGATATTATGTACCTACAACTATTTTAGCCTTAAAAATTGCTGGTGTATTAAAAGTTACTACCGAAGAATTATTTACTTTAGAAAAGGAGGATTGGAAATAAAACCTAAAACAATACTTTATCTTTGCTGCAATAAAAGATGATAGAAATTACCACTGTTGAACGGAGTCCTTCGAAACTCAGGATAAACTCTGCCAATGAAGTCCAATAGAAATTCAACAGCCGGGCTAAAAAAAATATAATGTCAGAAAATTCACAAACATTTATAGCCAAGAGCGCCGTTAAAGCGGCCGACCTGGAGCACCGCCGTAAAATTAATTTTAACATCGGCAAATACAATGCAAAAGTGCCCGAAGGTAAACAGCAATTTGCCGATGTGCATTTGGTGAGAGAAAGGGCAAAAAATATTAAATGGCGTGCTATTGAAACCCTGGACCAGCAACTGGAAGAATTTGAAATGCAGTTTACCAAACGTGGCGGCAAAGTTATTTGGGCCGAAGATGCGGCGCAGGCAATTGCCGAAGTTGTAAAAATTTGTAAAGAAAAAAATTGTACTTCTTTGGTAAAAAGCAAGAGCATGGTTACCGAAGAAATTCATTTGAATAAAGCCATGGAAGAAAATGGTATTGAAAGTGTGGAGACAGATTTGGGAGAATACATTCAGCAATTAGATGGCGAAGCACCTTACCATATTGTAACACCGGCCATGCATAAGAGCAAAGAAGATGTGGCTAAACTGTTTAATGAAAAATTGGGTACACCCATAAATTTTACACCGCAGCAACTTACTTTAAAAGCCCGTGAAATTTTACGGGAAAAATATGTGCAGGCACAGGTAGGCGTTACCGGCGCCAATTTTATCATCAGTGATATTGGTGGCATTGCCGTTACAGAAAATGAAGGCAATGCAAGATTGAGTTGTGCTTTTCCTAAAACACATATTGTAATTGTGGGTATAGAAAAAATGATTCCGTCAGTGACCGACCTTGGTTTGTTTTGGCCGCTGTTATCTACTTTTGGTACAGGGCAAAAAGTTACGGTGTACAATACCATTGTTACCGGCCCAAAACAAGCTAACGAAAATGACGGCCCCGAAGAAATGTATGTGATATTGTTAGACAATGGCCGTACAAATATTTTAAAAAATCCTAAGCAAAGAGAAAGCTTGTATTGCATTAGATGCGGTGCCTGTTTAAATGCCTGTCCTATTTATAAAAATATTGGTGGCCATGCTTACGGCGCTACTTACAGCGGGCCAATCGGCAGCGTTATTACACCACATTTACAGGGCATGGAAAGTTATAAGCATTTAAGTTATGCGTCTTCCCTCTGCGGCAATTGTACCGAAGTGTGTGCGGTAAAAATAAATTTACACGAACTGCTTTTAGAAAACCGAAAAGAAAGTGTGGAGGAAGGGCTGGTAACTTTCAGCGAAAAAATGGCGTGGAAAATGTGGAAGATCGCTTCTATGAAAAGAGGCATGATGAACTTAGGCAATGGTAATTTAAAAAATAAAGTAGTTAATGGTTTGTTTAAGGGCTGGGCAGCACACAGAAGTGAATTGAACTTCAGTAAAAAAACTTTTAATGAAATGTGGAAGGAGCGGTATAAGAAATAAGGATTAACGTTTTGTTTAAATTAAATGTTGCACATTTGAGAAAACAAACTTATGAGAATTTTTACCCTGCTCTTATTTTTATTTACCACCAACATTACATTTGCTCAAAAAAATACTGCTGCATTTTTACAACAATATAAATTTCGCACTCCCAATTTTCGATCGGCACTGGTTAGTGGAAATGCCAACGGGGGCTTTGGTACTTCAGAAGGTTTAGGCAATGCCTATAATTTTTCATTTAACCCAAAATTTGAAGCTGTAAAAATTATAAGTACAGATAAAATTTTAGCTAGCTATTCTTACCAGGCATCTGCAGGTTTTTATCATAATAAGGCCAGCTTTGCCACAGGTGTGCAACTAAACACAAATCTTAATTATTCTCTTTCTCAATCTGCCTCAAAAAGAAATTATAAACAAAGCAATTATTTTCAAACAGGGTTTTCAACAGTACTAAAGCAATCCTTTGCTAAAAATACTAATAATTATATGGGGCAAGATAATTCGGGCTTTGGCTCGGTAGCTTATATCGTTGGTTTTGGAAAAGGGAGAATTGAAAATGTTACCGATGCACAGATGGCTTATAATATACTTAATGATTTAAAGAAAAATAATTTGCTTACAGCAGATTTTAGTGATGAAGATGTGAATGGCCTGGCTAAAACTATTACACAAATAAATAACACCCGTTTATTCGATTTCAGGCGCAAACATATATTTGAACTAAAGCAAATCGATTCTTTTTTAAATACAAAAGGGTTGATAAAAGAAAAAAACATTGATTACTTTACTACAGTTAACGACAATTGGTTTTATGCTTTTAATGAATTTAGAAGACATGGAAAAGAAAAATTCATTACGTTGACGCCACTTTTAGGATTAAACAATACAAAAACTATTTTTAACATAATACCTGTTGACAGCCTGTCTAAGTCATTTTCTAAATTTGCATTGCTTACACTTAGTGTTGGTATTGAAAAGGCTAAAGCATTAAGCATAAAAAAACAATTTAACAAAGGGCTATCTTTAAATACAATTTATGGTTACAGTATGAATAAATATACCAACAATACGGCTATAAATAATTCTAACGGTTCAAATATTCTCAGCAGTTTAATTGGTTATTTGCAATGGGGTTACTACCCAACAACAAGAACCAACATTAATACTGCAATATCAAATAATTTTATTTGGGATTATGAAGGTGCCCAATTTAATAACAACACATTTTTATCCCTTGCAGGAAATTATTTTGTGAACTACAATACAAGAATTTTTTTGAACTTATATAGTAATTTTAATGTTGCCAAAAGTATAAATGCGGATTTCAATACCGCCGTCTCAGCCAGTTTTGCATTTGGGTTTCAACATTATTTAAGGTAGTAAAAAATATATTTTACTTATCCTGTTTGTGTGCCGCAAGTTGTTTATTTTGTGGCGGCATGGTTTTAATTTACTCTCATACC
>NZ_JANPCM010000093.1:0-1675 GCF_031430955.1 Ferruginibacter sp. | reverse complement strand
CGTAATTTAAGTTTCTCTTCTCCCATTACAGACGTTCATCTCGGTTTAGAATACAGTTTTTTGAGTTTGTACGAACATAGTTTTACACCTTATGTATTTGCAGGGGTAAGCTATTTTAAATTCAATCCATCTGCAAAAGATTCATTGGGCCGCAAAGCTTATTTGCAACCTTTAAGCACCGAAGGCCAGGGCTTTTACCAGGGAAGAAAAAAATATAATTTAGGGCAGTTTGCCATTCCATTTGGGGGTGGTGTAAAATTTGCTTTCAGCGATAATGTTCGTTTGGCTTTTGAAATTGGTTTAAGAAAAACCAGTACAGATTATTTAGATGATGTGAGCAACACTTATATAGATCAGAATATTTTATTAGCCAACCGTGGCCAGCAGGCTGTTGATCTGGCTTTTCGTGGAGGCGAATTAAAAACCGGACTTACTTATCCTGCCGATGGCAGCCAGCGTGGCGGTGTAAAAAATAAAGACTGGTATTATTTTTCTGGTCTTAATCTTAGTATTAGATTAAATGGCAACGGCGGTTCTGGCGGTGGCAAATCAAAAACCGGTTGCCCAACCAATATTTATTAATTGATTTTTTATTTTCCTTTCAACAATACTACTGCATTAGTGTTTTACATTTGTACCACAATGTAAAATAATGGCCTACAAATCGCTGGAAGAATGTTTATTAGAGTTAGAAAAAAATAATCAACTCATCAGAATTAAAGAAGAAGTAGATCCATTTCTTGAAATGGCGGCAATTCATTTGCGTGTGCATGAGGCTGGCGGCCCGGCTTTATTATTTGAAAAGGTAAAAGGCAGTACCTTCAGGACTGCATCAAATATTTTTGGAACACTGGAGAGAAGTAAATTTATTTTCAGGCATACACTGCAAACTGTGCAGCAACTCATCGAATTAAAAAACGATCCGGTTAATGCCATAAAACATCCTATCAATAATTTTAATGCAGGGCTGGCGGCTTTAAAAGCATTGCCTTTAAAAAATCCAATCAATAAACCTGTATTATTTCAGGAAATAAAAATATCCGACATTCCACAAATTCAGCATTGGAAAATGGATGGTGGTGCATTTGTTACGCTGCCGCAGGTTTATACAGAAGATATAGATAAGCCCGGAATAATTAATGCAAACCTCGGCATGTACCGCATTCAACTTTCGGGAAATAATTATGAGCCCGATAAAGAAGTTGGTTTGCATTATCAATTACACCGTGGCATTGGTGTTCATCAAACTAAAGCCAATAAAAAAGGGTTGCCATTAAAAGTGAGTGTGTTTGTTGGCGGCCCCCCTAGCCATAGTGTTGCTGCAGTAATGCCGCTGCCTGAAGGTATTAGTGAAATGACTTTTGCAGGCGTATTAGGCAACCGCCGTTTCCGCTACATTTATAAAGATGGTTTTTGCCTGAGTACCGATGCAGATTTTGTAATCACCGGAGAAGTTTTTCCCAACGAAAATAAACCGGAAGGTCCTTTTGGAGATCACCTGGGATATTACAGTTTGCAACACGATTTTCCTTTAATGAAAGTGCATAAAGTATATGCAAAAAAAAATGCGATATGGCCATTTACCGTGGTAGGTAGGCCACCCCAAGAAGACACAAGTTTTGGCCAATTGATACACTCCATAACTGGTAGTGCATTACAAAATGAAATACCAGGG
>NZ_JANPCM010000092.1:0-1534 GCF_031430955.1 Ferruginibacter sp. | reverse complement strand
ATTTTAAAAAAGCAAAGTTAATTAAAACTGTACTGCTCAACATCTAAGTCTTGGACGATTTTCTGTATTTTTACTTTTATGCTGCAAAAAGTATTTAATGCATTTGGCCTTAACGAAAATATAAATAAAGCTGTGACTTTTGGCTCGGGGCTGATTAACCATACATGGAAAATTAAAAATGGCAACAACACATTTATTCTCCAAAGAATTAATGATCAGATATTCAAAGACCCCGGAGCTATCGCTTATAATATTGATATAACTGCAAGGTATCTTCGCCAGCATTATCCACATTATTTATTTGTAATGCCGGTAAAATCCATTTATAAAGAGGATATTTTTTTTGATGAAGAGCATGGCTATTTCCGCCTGAGTCCGTTTGTAGAAAACTCTCACACTATTGATGTGGTAAAAGAACCGCTGGAGGCTTATGAAGCAGCGGCACAATTTGGAAAATTTACCAAGTTGTTAGCAGGCTTTGATGCAACCCAATTAAAAATAACACTTGTCGATTTTCATAACCTTACGCTGCGTTACCAGCAATTTGAACTGGCATTATTAAATGGTAATGCTGACAGGATTAAGCAATCAGCTAAATTAATAGATACCATCATCGCCAATAAATCTATTGCTGCTATTTTCGAAAAAATAAAATTAAATACAAATTTTAAAATAAGGGTTACCCACCACGATACAAAAATCAGCAATGTACTTTTTGATGACAATAATAAAGGTTTATGTGTAATTGATTTAGATACTTTAATGCCCGGATATTTTATCAGCGATGTGGGTGATATGCTGCGTACTTATTTAAGCCCGGTAAGTGAAGAAGAAAAAGATTTTTCAAAAATAGTAATACGGGATAATTATTTTGCTGCCATTGCAGAAGGTTATCTTTGCCAGCTAAAAGATGAACTGAGTACCGAAGAAAAAAATCATTTTGTTTATGCCGGAAAGTTTATGATCTATATGCAGGCCATTCGTTTTCTTACCGATTATATTAACGATGATGTGTATTATGGCTCCAAATACGAGGGGCATAATTTTGTAAGAGCTTCTAATCAACTTATGCTTTTGCAAAAATTGATGGAGAAAGAAAATAGTTTGCAAGAGGTTATTACAAATTTGTCTGTAACAAAATTTGCATATAGTAATGCCAGTGCTAGAGTGGAATAATATGGCAAGCCTTGTACTTCTTTAAAAGGCCGCTAGCCAAAAAAACTTAGATTACTTGCCATTTACGCACCAGTTTTATTTTACTGAACAAAAATTAGTGCTGCCACACAAAATAAAAATACCCAAACCAACGATAAAGTATCTTGCCACTGCTGCTGTATATGCAATACGTTTTGCAAATGCGAATGTGTGGGAGGAAGCGAGGGGTATAATAAGTTGGGTTGGAGGTTGGTGGTGGAGTGAGTATCTGATTTTGATATTTTTATCATAGAAATCCAAGGCGGAGGCGTCAAAAGGAGGGGGCAATAATTATTCTAATTGAAGTTAATTTAAAATTTCATAATTTGCTCAATAGAGA
>NZ_JANPCM010000091.1:0-1620 GCF_031430955.1 Ferruginibacter sp. | reverse complement strand
TGTAAAAATTCAGACAGAATAGGGTATTGCTTTTGAAATGCTGTGGTTAAATCTTCCTCGGGCACAAGATCAATATATTTTTGAAAATAAGCAGAATGGCTTGTTGCTGATGGTTTTGGCATAATAAAAATATTTAAACGTAAATTTTTTAAGCTATAAAAATAAGAATTATTGGTTGTAATTGGTAATCGCAGTATATTTTTTTGGGTACGGGCATTTGTTCATTGTGGTACATTGTTGTGTCACTCACTTGTACGGCATACCATTGGGGAACTTTTTATTGAAAACTAAAGATTAAAAAGTTCTGAATCAACTTGAAGCGACTCAGCCTTTTCTGTAATCTTTTTTGAAACATATGGAATAACGAAAATTAAGAGCAATAAAGCCAGATTAATTGATATTGAATTATTGGCATTAGTTCTAAAGTAACCATTTAAAACAGCTAAGTAAAAATAACTGCAATTAAAAGTAATATCGGATAATTCTTTCAGGTTAAAATGAATAGCAACTTCAGGGAAATAAAAATTCTTAAACCCATAACCAAATAACTCAATGTTCAGCGACTGAATCAATAGCATGATACTAAATCCATTTTCATAAACAGTTCTGTTGGGATATTTTAAATACAAATAACTTAGCAATGTATAGATAAGAAAAACTAATGTTGCAATTGTGGTAGGAATTAAAAATGAGAATATGTGATCTGTTGATTGTGTTAGTAAATAAAATAAATATGTTATAATTGCACCTATAAAAAAATATAGTCCAATTATTTTTTGAATAATTTTCATTTTTAAAAATTTATTTCAAACACCTCTTATACAACTGCACCGCATTCTCCAATCCCAAATAAATAGCATCGCATATTAACGCATGGCCAATTGAAACTTCTAAAAGCCCGGGGATATTTTCGGCAAAATATTTTAAGTTGTTCAGATCTAAATCGTGTCCGGCATTAATGCCCAGGCCCAACTCGTTTGCTTTCAAAGCAGCGGTTATGTAAGGTTGTATTCCCAATTCCTTATTCCCCATCGCAAATTCCCTTGCATACGATTCGGTGTATAATTCAATGCGGTCGGTGCCGGTGGCTTTTGCGCCTTCTACCATTTCAATAACAGGATCAACAAAAATAGAAACACGGATGCCTGCATTTTTAAAAACAGCAATGATGCCGGTTAAATAGTCTTTATGCTCAATCGTATTCCAGCCATGGTTACTGGTGAGTTGATTTTTACTGTCGGGCACTAATGTAACCTGTGTGGGTTTGTTGGCTAAAACCAGATCTACAAAACTTTGTTCGGTGCAATTGCCTTCAATATTAAATTCAGTAGTAATTATTTTTTTCAAGTCGTGCACATCTGCATAACGGATATGTCTTTCATCCGGCCTTGGATGTACGGTAATGCCGTCGGCCCCAAAGCGCTCCATATCTTTTGCTGATTGAATCAGATCAGGATTGTTGCCACCACGGCTGTTACGCAGGGTGGCCAGCTTGTTTATATTTACGGAAAGTTTGGTCATGATTGATTTGTTCTTTGGCAAATTTAAACTAAAAGATAAATGCGAAGTTGATTAATTGTTTGTAATTAAATGTTTGAGAAGATCAGTTATTTTGCCAGA
>NZ_JANPCM010000090.1:0-5426 GCF_031430955.1 Ferruginibacter sp. | reverse complement strand
AGTTATATTTTTGAGAGAACTTGTGATAGATGTGGAACAGATTTTTAAATTTATTAATCAATAAACTCATACTTAATATGCCAAAGTATTTTTTCATATTTTTTACCCTTCTCACTATGGGCTGCTCAGTTTCAAAATTTACCATAGATAAAATGCCCGTCATTACCAATAAATTAAAATTGAATGGTTGCTATTTCGACTTTCACAGTAATTCCAATATCACTAAAGAAGTTGGTATCCTCTTTTTATATAACAATGGGGTTTTTTATAGTGAAAATACATATTATCAAACACTTGAAAAAGGCCTTAAATATTATCAGGATAAAAACAATAATGAAGAGTATAAAAAACAATACCCAAAAGAAAAATCTTCATGGGGCTTATACAGAATTTTAAATGATAGTATAATTTTAGAAAAGCCAGAGCCTTTTCATGGATACCCTATTCATAAATTAATGGGTAAAATATTGAATGATACCATATTTATTATTACTTCGTACGAAGAAAATAATGTTAAAGTAAAAATTGAAAATGGTAGCTATTTTTATTTTAAGCAATTTGATAATAAACCTGATAGTATAAATAATTTTGTTAAATGAAAAAAGGGTATCCTAATTTTAAAGAAATATTTGTAATAAAAAAACCCTCCAATAAATGAAGGGTTATAATTATTATTGGGGGGTACAAAACTTTATAGTGCAATTTGCTTTTCCACCATCAGCTTGCGCAGGTTAATTAAACCATAACGCATACGGCCTAGCGCCGTATTAATGCTGCATTTGGTAAGGTCGGCAATTTCTTTAAAACTTAAATCGGCATAGTGGCGTAAAATAATTACTTCACGCTGGTCTTCTGGTAACATATCTACCATTTTACGTACCCTGTCGTGGCTTTGGCCATTCATCATTTTTTGGTCGGCACCCGGTTCGCTAAAGTTCAACACTTCAAAAATGTCCCTGTCGTCGCTGGTTTTAATAGTTGGGCTGCGTTTTACCTTGCGGAAATGATCTACACACATGTTATGTGCAATACGCATGGCCCATGGCAAAAATTTTCCTTCATCGGTATAGCGGCCACCTTTTAAAGTGTCGATAATACGGATAAATACATCCTGAAAAATGTCTTCAGTAAGATACTTGTCTTTTACCAGTAAATAAATGGAGGTGTAAATTTTGTCTTTGTAGCGTACTACAATAGTTGCAAGGGCATCGGCATTGCCTTCCATGTATAAATGGATAAGCTGCTGGTCGGTAAGATTGTTAAGGCATTTCATAAACTTCTACAGTTTTTTTGTGTTAGGATTTTTGTTACAGGACCAATAACATTAATCAGAAAATTGCGTAGAAGTCTTTTGAATAGGCTTTTTGGCTTTTCACTTTTATAGATATTGGACTGTAAAAATAGAAGAAGAAATTAAATTAGTATGAGTAAACTCACTTTATTTTTAATGTTTTTATACCTGATAAAAATACGTTGATTTTAAACGTATTTTTACGTGTTCATTTTAATAAAGCTAATTTTTCATCTGTATAAAACTACAGCTAATTTTTATACCCGGTTACCTTTGAAACAGCTTTAAGAAAATTTTCACATATTTAAGGCAGCACAATTAATGTAAGTAAATTTGAGTATGGCAACAGCAACAATAAAGAAAACAGCAGCAATTAAATCAACTGTAAAACAAACAGGGATAGAAATAAAAGGCGCACGTGTTCATAATTTAAAAAATATATCAGTAGTAATACCACGCAATAAATTAATAGTGGTAACTGGTGTATCAGGCTCTGGTAAATCATCGCTTACCATTGATACTTTATTTGCCGAAGGGCAGCGTAGGTATGCAGAAAGTTTAAGTGCTTATGCCCGCCAGTTTATGCAACGCATGAACAAGCCCGACGTGGATTATATAAAAGGATTATGCCCCGCCATTGCAATAGAGCAAAAGGTAATTACACGTACCCCAAGAAGCACTGTGGGCAGCATGACAGAAATTTATGATTACCTGCGTTTGCTATTCGCTAGGGCTGGTAAAACAATTTCACCAGTAAGTGGAAAAGAAGTAAAGAAAGATGATGTAAATGATGTAGTAGAATATATTGCAGGTTTAAATACAGGCGATAAAGTTTTGGTATTGGTACCATTTAAGCCACAAACAAACAGGGACGCTAAAGAAGAGTTGAATATCTTATTGCAAAAAGGCTTCAGCAGGCTTTATAATGGTACAGAAAATATAAGAATAGAAGACCTGCTGGAAGAGAAAAAATTATCCATTAATAATTCTTCATTATTCATATTGGTAGACAGGCTTGTAGTAAAAGCTTTTGATGAAGATGACAAACACCGTATTGCCGATTCGGTTAACACCGCTTTTTACGAAGGCGAAGGCAATATGTTTATAGAAATAAATGGGTCGCAAAAAAAACATTTTTCTAATAAGTTTGAAGCCGATGGCATTGTGTTTGAAGAACCGGTACCTAATTTATTTTCTTTCAATAATCCTTATGGTGCCTGCCCCACCTGCGAAGGATTTTCGCAAATACTGGGCATCGACCCTGATTTAATTATTCCCAATAAACAATTAAGTGTGTACGAAGGAGCAGTAGCGCCATGGAAAGGAGAAAAATTAGGTTTATGGAAAGAGGCTTTTATTAAAGCAGCAAAAAAAATCGACTTCCCTGTACATAAACCTTACATTGATTTAAACGAAAAAGAACTGGATGATTTATGGAATGGCAATCAATATGTAATCGGGATAAATGATTTTTTCAAAGAAGTAGAAGCTAATTTATATAAAGTACAATACCGTGTATTATTAAGCCGCTACCGGGGAAGAACATTATGTACCGATTGCAAAGGTTACCGCCTGCGTAAAGAAGCATTGTATGTAAAAGTGGGCGATAAACATATTGGACAATTATGTGAAATGCCTGTAAAAGATTTGCAGGTTTGGTTTGATGAATTAAAATTGAGTGCTTATGATACGCAAGTGGCCAAAAGAATTTTAATAGAAATTCATCACCGTATAAAAACTTTAATGGATGTTGGTTTGGGCTATCTTACTTTAAATCGGTTAGCAAATAGTTTAAGCGGCGGCGAAAGCCAGCGCATTCAATTAACAAGAAGTTTAGGCAGCAATCTCACCAACTCCTTATATATTTTAGATGAACCTTCTATTGGCTTGCACAGCAGAGATACAGAACGGCTGATAAAAGTTTTAAAAGAATTAAGAGATTTGGGTAATACAGTTGTTGTGGTAGAACATGATGAAATGATGATGAGAGAAGCTGATCATATAATTGACATGGGACCATTGGCCAGCCATTTAGGCGGTGAAGTAATTGCCGAAGGAAATTATGATGAAATAGTTGCTAATCCCGAAAGCCTCACCGGAAAATATTTATCAGGCATTTTAAAAATTGAACCGCCAAAAAATATCCGTAAATGGAACCGCTCCATAAAAATTGAAGGAGCCAGGCAAAATAATTTAAAAAATATCACGGTTGAATTTCCTTTAAATGTTTTGTGTGTTGTAAGTGGTGTAAGCGGCAGTGGGAAAACCACTTTGGTAAAACAAATTTTATATCCTGCTTTGCAAAAATTAAAAGGAGAGTTTGGCGATAAGGCAGGATTGTACAAAAATATTTCTGGTGACATTGATACTGTTTCGCAAATAGAAATGGTAGATCAAAATCCTATTGGCAAATCATCAAGAAGTAACCCGGTTACTTACATAAAAGCGTATGACGAAATAAGGGATTTGTACAGCAGGCAGCCGTTAAGTAAGATGAGGGGGTTTCAACCCAAACATTTTTCTTTTAATGTAGATGGCGGCAGATGCGATGCCTGCAAAGGTGAAGGTGAACAAACTATTGAAATGCAGTTTTTGGCAGATGTGCATTTAACCTGCGATGTATGTGGCGGTAAACGTTTTAAAGAAGAAGTGCTGGAAGTAACTTATAAACATAAAAATATTTACGAGGTATTGGAGATGAGTGTAGATGATGCTGTAGATTTTTTTATTGAAGAACCTGCTGTTGCCAATAAAATAAAACCTTTGAGTAATGTTGGTTTGGGTTATGTAAAATTGGGCCAGTCATCTGATACTTTATCAGGTGGAGAAGCGCAAAGGGTAAAGCTGGCTTCTTTTTTAGGTAAAGGAAAATCGCAGGGTAATATTTTATTTATTTTTGATGAACCTACAACGGGCCTTCATTTTAATGACATAAAAAAATTACTGGCCTCCTTTAATGCATTGATAGAACAGGGGCATTCTATTGTAGTAATAGAACATAATACCGATGTAATTAAGAGCGCCGATTGGGTAATTGACCTTGGCCCCGAAGCTGGCGATGCAGGGGGTAAACTGGTTTTTGCCGGTAAGCCAGCGGATTTAAAAAAATGTACCGGCAGCCGTACTGCAGCCTATTGCTGAGCAGTGTGTTTATAGAATAAATAAGAATAAAATAATTTTTTTATAATAAACTTGCAAAATTAAAATCAATTATATACTTTTGATTTTGAAAGTACGTACCCTAATTACCTGCTCTCGGATTTTCTTACTTATACCCCCAACGAAGCCAGAATTATTTTTTATTAATAATTTTACTTAATTTTTATTTTCTTATTGCTATATTTGTTTTCTAAGTTTGAATAGTAAACTATTCAAAGTACCTCCTTCCAATCCGCAAAAAAACTAACCGTCCATCCCTGATGTTTTAATCACCGGCTAATTTTATTTAGTAGTAAAAGAATAATACAGGTTTAATTTTTATCATCAGTTTAATAGTTAAAATTATCCTGATGAATTCCTTCCAATCCACAAAAAACTATCAGTCCATTTCCTGCAAAAGCGAAGCCACAAGCTTATCAAATCTTATTTTTTCAAAACTAAAAATGCAAAACATGAAAAAGTTTTTACTCAAATCAAAATCGTTCGTTATCGCTTTTATGATTGCGAATTTGTTTTTTATTACTAGTGCTGCAGGGCAAACAACTTATTATTTAACAACTGCTGGACAGGCTAATCCACAAACGCCTGCTAACTGGAATACGGGCGGGATAGTCGGCGGTGGAACTGCAGCAACAGTTTTTACGGGTGCAAGTGATGTATTTGTTATTTCTTCAACAATTACTGCCAGTTTTCCAGCTAACGTTACCGCAACTTTTGCAGGAACTCTTGAAGTAGATGGTGCAATTGTTCTAGGAACAAACCTCAATAATTCAAATACGACTTTGACAGTAAATGGTACTATCGTTTTTAGCTCATTAACTAATCAGTTTACTTATGGTTCAAGCGGTGGCGCAGGTAATAATACCTTTGTATTAGGTAATTCCGGAACGCTAAAGACACAAAATAGCGTTGGAATAGTGGGTGTCAACTGTTCTATAACTTTAAATGGAGCAAGAACTGCTGCAACACTTCCTGC
>NZ_JANPCM010000089.1:0-6144 GCF_031430955.1 Ferruginibacter sp. | reverse complement strand
GATAAAATAATTGATGATAACGACAGGACAGGATTAGGTAATCCCAATCCAAATTTTTACGGCTCTTTCTTCGATAAATTTTCTTACAAAAGATTTTCTTTAAATACTGTTTTTACTTTTACAACAGGCAACAAAATTTTTAATTATACCCGTGCACAGTTAGAAGGCATGAGCAATGCATACAATCAAACTGATAATGTATTAAACAGGTGGAGAACAAACGGGCAAATTACAAATACCCCCAAAGCAACCTGGGGCGACCCAATGGGTAACAGCCGTTTCAGCAGCCGGTGGATTGAAGATGGGGCATACCTTCGGTTAAGAGCGGTAACATTATCTTATGATGTGCCCTTTAAACCAGGCTTTTTTAAATATGCAACAGTATATGCAACCGGTAATAATTTAATTACATTAACTAATTACAAAGGATACGATCCGGAGTTTAGTGCAACCGAAAGTATTTTTGGCCAGGGGGTTGATAATACTTTGGAACCACAATTCAGGTCCGTACAAATTGGGGTTAGGGTAGGCTTATAAAAATAATTCAGTTATAAATATTTTAGAAATGAAATTCAGTTATAAAATAAAATTTACTTTTTTTGCAGCGGTTGTTGTTCTAACAACTTCTTCCTGCAAAAAATTGATTGAGGTAGAACCTAAAACAACGGTAAGCGCCGCAAACATGTACCGCAATGTTTTTGATGCCGATGCTGCAGTAATTGGTATATATGGTAAAGTAATGAAATTAGCAAAGCCCTATTTACTGTTAAATGAATTGCGTGGCGATTTGATGGATATTACTGCTAACGCCGATGTTAACCTGCGGCAATTAAGTGAACATACTGCAACAGTAAATAACCCATACATAGATCCGCAACCATTTTACGAAGTAATAATAAACTGTAATGATGTACTGGCCAATTTTAAAAACATGTATGCAGCAAGTAAATTAAAGCAAGAAGAATTTAATCAACGCTATTCCGATGTGGGAGCAATACGCAGCTGGGTGTATTTGCAATTAGGGATCCATTACGGTAACATACCTTATGTAACTAATCCTGTGGTGCAGGTAAATGATTTAAAAATTGCAGCTAATTTTCCCATGTTATCATTGCCGGTTTTAATTGATTCACTTACTGCATTTACAGAAACTTTACCTTATACCGAAGATTATCCGGTTGGTACAACATTGCTTACTACCGTTGATGGGTACAGTACACAAAAATTTTTCATTAATAAAAATATTTTATTAGGTGATTTGTATTTGTGGAAAGGACAGTATGATAAAGCAGCCGACCGGTATAAAAGAGTTATGGATATTTTTGGGCCTGTTACTACCGGTGTGGGGGAGCAGTTTTTTAATCAGTACCGCATTTCAAGTTTTTCGAATTCAAGTATCACGTATGCAAGAATTTTAGATTTCTCTTCTTTAACCTATACACCCGGCTGGAGGTATTTATTTGAAAGGCCACAGGCAGATAATGAGTTTAACTGGGAGATGATCTGGAGTTTACCGTTTGATAAAAATTTTGCACCAGAAAATCCCTATATAGATTTATTTTCTCCTAATGGCGGAAGTTATTTGGTGCAACCTGCACAGCAGGCTATTGATAACTGGAACAGCCAAACGCAGGTATATACCTTTGCAGCCAATACTGCAACGGCAGCCGAAGTGCTGAGAGATAATTTCCCTTTTGATTCAAGGGGTACATTGACCTACCGCCTGATAAATGGCAAACCGGTAATTATGAAATACCTTTTTAATTATCTTGGTACAAATAATTTACCCATCAATACTTTTAGTAAACCCGGCAAATGGTTTTTAACAAGGGCAGCAACTTTACATTTACATTATGCAGAAGCGGCTAACCGTGCAGGCAAATACAGGCTGGCACATGCAATTGTAAATAAGGGTATTAATTATCACTACGATCCTTTACCCGGTGGCAGCAGGATAGGCGATGTAACCAACATGCAGCAAACATTTTTACCATGGCCTTACGATTTCGATGCAAGAGAAGGTGACGGCCCTGCATTTAGAAATACCTGGTATAGAAATGTTGGTATAAGGGGAAGAGCAGGTCTTAAACCTGTAACATTACCCACAACTGATAGTGTAACCAATGTAGAAAACATGATTATTGCAGAGGATGCATTGGAACTGGCATACGAAGGGCAACGCTGGAGCGATTTATTAAGAGTTGCTATCCGTCAAAATAATCCGGCATTTATTGCAGATAAAGTATATGATAAATTGCGTAAGTCTGGTTTATCTGCAGCCGCAGCAAATGCAGCAAGAACAAAGCTGATGAACAAAGATTGGTTTTTGCCTTTTAAATTTAATTAAGAAAAGCCACCTGATTTTTTAGAGTGCATGTTTTAAAACATGCACTTTTTGTTTTTTATATTGTTGCGGATCAATGCTGCAAATACAAACTGTTTATTAATACAATACAGGACGACATGCTCAAATACAGGATACAGCAGGATAGAGCAGGATGATAAAAATGCTGTTTTTTATAATTTAGTTGGTATATTTTTTTTGTATGCGTAAATAAAATAGGGTGTTTAAAAATGTTATTACGCAAACGATTGCACACTTTAATTTAATACCCACAAACCAAAACACTAATTTTAGATTTCTATTTTTTATTTATTTAAAAAATAAGTGCTGCTATTTTTAACCTAATTAACGATGCTATTATGAACAAAAAACTGCTTAGTAAGAATTTTGCTATTCTGCTACTTTTTCTAATTTTTTCTTTCACAATTAAAGCACAAAGTTTTTCAGTTACCGGTAAGGTTACTGACGAAACTGGTAAGGCTTTAGAAGGGGCAACTGTGCTGGAAAAAGGCACAAAAAAATCAACTGTTACCAGTCTGGATGGGACATTTCAATTAAATGTTTCTTCTGGTAAAGCAAAATTGGTAATTAGTTTTGTTGGTCACGAGCTGCAGGAAATTGCTGTTGGCAATAAAACGCAGTTATCTATAACGCTAAATTCAGCAAACGAAAATTTAACTGATGTTGTAGTAATAGGTTACGCCACTGTAAAAAAGAAAGATGTAACCGGTTCAGTTGCCGGCATTAACCAGAAAGACATCAGATCCCGTCCGGTAGATAATGCTGTACAGGCAATGCAGGGTAAAATTGCCGGCGTTGATATTTCTTCTAATGAACGTCCGGGAACAGTACCAACGATCAACATTCGTGGGGTACGTTCTTTAACGGCATCTAATTCTCCTTTATTTGTTGTGGATGGAATTCCTTTGATTACCGGGGGAATTGAAAATATTAACCCAAATGATATTGAAACAATAGATGTGTTAAAAGATGCATCTGCAACTGCTATTTATGGTTCCCGTGGTGCTAATGGGGTTGTTATTGTTACCACTAAACAAGGTAAAGCTGGTAAAGTAGCCCTAAATTTTAATCATTCCGTTACTTTAGACAACTTAGTTGATAGCAGAAAAATGTTCAATGCAAGTGAATATATTACTTTCAAACGTTGGGGCTACTATTATGCTGGGTTAAACCCGGCAACTGGTGTCAGCAGTAATCCAAGAGGAGACCAGCCAAATATCAATACTGACAGAACTCTTTTTGCTGCAACAGCAGATCCATTTGCCTGGGCTAATATAAACCAGGGTTGGGCTTCAGGAACTTGGGATGGTTCAAAAGTTCAAACCACAGATTGGAGAGGTAAGGTTAAAGAACAATCAATAACCACAAACAATACAATAAGTGTAAGCGGCGGATCAGATAGAGTTAAAGCCTATGGTTCTTTCGGCTACTTAAACAATGGCGGGGTGGTTAAAGGCCAGTCCTTTGAAAGGTATACTGCAAAAGCAAATGTTGATTTTACAGCCACCCAATGGCTGTCTTTTGGAAGTAACATAACTACCAGCTACCAGAAGCAGCAGTTTGGACAATCCAATGCAGGTGTTGCTACAATTGGTAATCCTGCCGGAGGTTTATATGAATCAGCAAGATCCATTTTTCCCTATGCAGTTCCATACGATTCAGCAGGAAACAGGATCTTATTTCCTGGGGGTGATAATGCAATTAAGAACATAATTGATGAGGAAAAATATAATATTGATGAAAGGATAACCTCAAGAATATTTGGAAGTTTATATACACAAGTGAATTTTGGTAATATTCTTTCTGTTTTAAAAGGGCTAAAATACAGGCTCAATTTCGGACCGGACATTTCTTATTACCGTGATGGTATTTATGTAGATGCGAATTCAGTAGCCAATGGTGGCAGCACGAGTTTTGCTTCTCTTACAAATAACAAAACAGCCTCTTACACTTTAGATCACCTGTTATACTATGATAAAGCCATAGGCGATCATACATTTGGATTGACCATGCTGTACAGTGCAACCTCCTATAAACAAGAAACAAGCTTTATATCTGGTAATGGCGTGCCTCAGTCTTCTCAATTATGGTATGCTTTATCCACAGGTACTGTAACGGGAGCCATCAGTACCAAGGGCAATTTGATTGAACAGCAACTTTTGTCTTATATGGGAAGAATTAATTACGGCTTCAAAGACAAATACCTGTTAACCGCTTCTGCACGTCGTGATGGTTCATCAGTTTTTGCAGAAGGCAAAAAATATGAATGGTTCCCTTCAGCAGCAATAGCCTGGAGGATCAACAAGGAAAATTTTATGAATGTAAAATGGGTTAATGAGTTAAAATTAAGAGTTGGTGCAGGTGTAACGGGTAATTCAGCAGTAGATCCATATAAAACACAGGGTGCCATAACCCCTCTCTTCTATCCTTTTTATACAACAAGCACTGCTGGGGCCATACCAAGCCTTGAAATGGCAAATTTGAATTTGGGATGGGAAAGAACGGCCCAGTATAACCTAGGTGTTGATTTTAGCCTTTTCAAAAGCAGGATATCGGGAAGTGTTGATGTATACAAATCAAAAACAACAAACCTTTTGTTGAAGAGAGCCATTCCATCTGTTACTGGATATACTTCAACTTTTGATAATGTTGGTGAGACGGGAAACAATGGTATTGATATTACAGTTACAACAGTTAATATCAAACAAAAAGATCTGACATGGTCAACTACGTTAAACGCAGCATGGCAAAAAGATCATATTGAAAAGCTGCCAAACGGAAATGACATTAATAACCTTTGGTTCCTTAATCAGCCAAACGGAGTTATTTATGGTTATAAAACATTAGGACTTTGGCAGGCTGGCAATAAAGCAGAATATGACCAATTTAATGCAAATGGTCACAAATTTTATCCCGGCAATGTGAAGGTGGCAGATCTTAACGGGGATAATAAAATAGATGCCAACAATGACCGTCAGATTATAGGATGGACAAGACCCCGCTGGGTAATCGGTATGACGAATACGGTGAATTACAAAAACTTTGACCTGTCTATTTTCATGTATGGACGACTGAATTACCTGTACGATTTTGGTGGAGAGGGACAGCCTGCCCGTGGTGTACAAAGAACGATCAATTATTATACAGAAAACAATACCAATGCAGATTTTCAAAAGCCGATATTCAATGCCGGTGGTGCACCAGGTGATCCATATTACCAGGCATTAGGATACAGCAAAGCTTCTTTTATTAAAATCAGGAACATTTCTTTGGGATATAATGTTACGGGTAAAATGCTGGGTATGTCCAATCTCAGGGCTTACTTGCAGGTACAAAATCCGGGGATGTTGTACTCTAAGTTAAAGTTCATTGATATGGATGTGGTGGGAGCTACATGGAACAGGGGATTCACATTAGGTTTGAATGCAACATTTTAAAAACAACTAATTCGAATGATATGAATAATTATAAAAACTTTTCAAAAATATTACTTGCAGCAGCTGTCATTTTAATTACATTCTCCTGCAAAAAAAGCTTTCTAGATGAAACGCTTAAAACCTCAAGAGGTAATGAATTTTATAAAACAGATGCAGGTATTTTGCAATTAGCAGCAGGGGGATATTACCAGGTATTTGTAGGCCCTACAAACGGAGAGTGGTGGTATTGCCAAAGCCAATATGGTACGGATGAATTTAAAGTGGGTGGAGATCCATCTAATTCACCCTGGAATAATTATGATGCTACTCTTGCTCCCGGCCTTACAACTAGTGGTAATTTGC
>NZ_JANPCM010000088.1:0-2855 GCF_031430955.1 Ferruginibacter sp. | reverse complement strand
ATCAAACAGAAAATAATTAAAGCCCGGTAAGTTTTTTCCCATCGCCATCAGTATGGCTAAAATGGTACAGGTAAGTATCCACCATTTATGTTTACCATCTAATAAAAACAAACCTAAAATGCCGAGGAAACAAATGATGGCGCCTAAATAAATTGGCCCAACTGTAAATGGCTGATCGCCCCAGTAAATCCTTTGAGAAAAATTGCTGGTTAAATTTTCAGCATCGGCTTCGGGTACGCTCAGTGTTTCGGTCAGGTTTTTATATACATTCGATTTGTCATCAAGTTTAGGAAATATTTCCTGCTCGCCATCACGTTCTGCATAATGGCTGCCATAACCCCTTATACCGGGAAACATTAAACTAAAACTTTCCATTCTGCCATAACTCCATTGAAAAGCATAATCTTTTTGCAGACCGGTGGTTTTAGAGTCTTTAGTAATTTTATCTTTAGTTACCTCTTTAGTATCCATTATTAACATGCCGCCACGCTTACTGCTTTTTGTATAATCGGCATTTACCCATAAGTTTAAAACGTTAACACCAATACCAATTAATGCAGCAACCAGTACAAGGCCCAATGCCTTACCTGCCTGTGCCAGTTGTTTTTGTTTTACCCAATGTATAAAATAGGCCACCGTCATAATTGCGGCAATAATAAAAAAGTAATAATTTATTTGCTGGTGGTTCATACCCAGCTGCATCATGGTAAATAATGCCGTTAACGTAAAGCCCCATAAATATTTTTTTTCAAAAAGCAAGATCATGGCCCCAAGTGTGGCTGGTATATAACCCAGTGTAAGCATCTGTGTATCGTGGCCTGCAGTAATGGCAATGGGTGTAAAACTGCTGAAGGCAAAAGCTAATGCACCTAATACCGACGTCCACGGCCGCAGTTTTAAAACCGATAAAAGAAAGTACATGCTGATGCACATTAAAAAGAAAAAGTTAATGGGCTTGGGCAACCATAGCGTAAAAATATTATGGATAATTTCTACCGGGTTCCATGGTGTGGGATACGTAATTTGGTAACTCGGCATGCCCGAAAACATATTGCTGGCCCATAAAGCGCCGCGGCCTTTTTCATTCGTTCTTTCTATTAACTGGTGGCTCATGCCCTGCCATTGGGTAATATCGCTTTGCTGTAAAGTAAGACTGCTGTCTAAAGCCGGTTTACAAAAAATAACAGATACTATTAAAAAAATACCAATTGCAATTAAATGGGGCATTGCTTTTTTAAACCAGGCTTGCTTCATCGTATAGATTTTTTAAGGCGCTAAGATAATTTAATTTTTTAAGTGAAAAGGTTTAAGTGGATAAGGGCAATATCATTATCTTATTAATCGTTGTTTTCAACTATATCACCCCTTCGGACAGTGTCGTTAAGTTAAGCGTTTTGTAAAGACCTCATCCCTCCCGATTTATCGGGACTCCAAAGGAGAGGGAACTGGAATGGGGAGTTTTATAATTTAAATACCCTTAACTTAATGACATTGCCCTTCGGGATTTTAAAGCCTGAAAGGCTGACATTACTATAGAGACTAAATTAATTAATGCCGCAAAAACCCGGAGGGGTGATATTAGAACGTGTAGCGTTAGGCTTAAATTAATGAGATTGGCAGGTGGATGCAGGTTCGTGAAATTGGATTTTTGCAACAATTACATATTTTCCAGCTTTAACCCTTTTTTAATTTTGTATAAAAAATTACCGGCAGGGGAGCGGAGCAGGTAAAATAAAATTTTCAACCTTATTTGCCACAGGTTGAGCAAAAAACTTTTGCCAAAATGTTTTTCATATACTTTTTTGCTTTCGGCAAGCGATAAAAAATAACCGCTGCTGCTTATACCGGCAGGGGCAAAGTTTACCAATGGCGTTTGTAAAAAAATAAATTTTTCATCGGCAATACGGCATAAAAAATCGTAATCGGCGGCAATTTTTTCGGTGGTGCTGTACAGCCCGTATTTATTATGCAGCTCTTTTTTTACAAACATGGTTTGATGGCAGATACTCCGCATGCCACGGTACAGTTTACTTTTTTCAAAAGGTTTACCTATAATTACCCACTGGTTGCCCCGTAATAATTTGTATTTGCTGTGCAGCCATTGCAGCGTTTGATCCTTATCAAATGCATTTTGTGCATGGGCTATGGCCTGTGCATCATAAAAAGTATCCCCTGCATTCAGCATTACCACAATATTGCCACCGGCATTTTTTATGCCTTTGTTTATGGCATCGTAAATGCCGTTGTCGGCTTCGCAGATCCAGCGGCGGTAAGGCGGTTGTGGGTTATTTAGTAAATAATTTTTTATATCCGGTGTGGATGATCCATCAATAATTAAATGCTCAAAAGGCGGTTGTTGCTGCACATTTACCGATTGGCAGGTGTCCACCACATCCTGCAGGTTGTTGTAGCAAATGGTAATAACGGTAATGGTGTTGGGCTGCATGTAGCGGCAAATTTATTTAATATGGGGCATTAAATAAATAAAAAGAACAGCCACTTTGGAAATGTATATTTTCTATTTGCACAATTGGGTTTTAAATGTGGAAAATATTGTTGCTGATATACATTGCAGATAGCAACATTTTTAAGTTTTATCGTATCTTGTTAGCGTTAGTTACCACAACTGCCCAATCCTGCTCCCTTTTAAAATTATAAGCTGTTCTGGCACGTGTAATTTTTTGAATTCAAAATAATTCACTTTTCAATTTGTAGTTATGAAAAAAGTTTACCTGACAGTAGTATCATTATTATTATTGTCAATAGCTTCATTTGCTCAGGGTACATTTATATCAAATGTAGTTGCAGGTAACTGGAATACTGCTGGTTCCTGGTTAATAATTGCTGGTTCAGAT
>NZ_JANPCM010000087.1:0-3021 GCF_031430955.1 Ferruginibacter sp. | reverse complement strand
ACCAGTCGCGGGTCGGCGAGCCCGTCTCGGCTGGCGTCAGCTTGTCCGCTTCGGCGGTCAAGATATCGCCGATCGTATCAATGAATCCAGAATGCCAGACTGCGAAGATGGTATAAATAATGTTGTTGCGAAGAAGAAGTGATTTTTTTTGGGACTGGCATTGGAAGCTTTGGTCGACATTGTTGTAAAATTTATCCTGGGAAAGATTTGTGCGTTGCCTCGGGACTCATTTGTACTTTTATAGCTTTATTGGGCTTTTATTGCAGCGTACATTGAAGAGAATGGTTTGTGAAGACACAAACCGAGGCTGAGACTTATTTTGACACTCATAATTTTTTTACGGTTTGACAAATCATTTTCAAGGAGTTAAAATTTCGAAAGAATACAATATTTTAATAGGTAAATAAATGAAAGTCCTCAATATTCATAATAGAGAAATTACACAACCAAAAAGCGAAGTTGCCAAATTATTTAAAACATTGGCAACAGAAAATGATTTAATGTTAGCGACAGAGAAATGGTCGCCAATGAAATTAGACAAAGGCTTGCAAATTGGTTCAAAAGGTGGACACGGACCACTTAAATATTTTGTAACAGATTATCAAAAAGATAACTCAATAACATTTCAGTTTGACTTAACTGGTTTTAATGGTTTTCATAAGTTTGAACTTTTAGTATCAGAAGCAAATAAAACAAAACTGAAACATACCATTGATATGACGACCACAGGTTTAGCAACATTGAAATGGGCTTTGGCAATTCGTTGGCTACACGATGCTTATATTGAAGATGCGTTTGATAAAGTAGAAAATTATTTTACAAAGGACAAAAAAAGTAGCGAATGGAGTTGGTGGGTTGAGAGACTCAGAAAAATAATGAAACCGAAAAGAAAATAAATAGGAACGCACAACACGGTTTTGTATTATTGGGTTAGGACGTTGTTATTTTCATCAGCAAGCAATATGGCAGCAGTTTTTATTATCCATTGTTGATGCAACGTTGGCAATGTGCCATTCATAATTAGCAATCCATTTAAATATTTATTCCGTTCAATTAAAAATATAGCAATGAAATTCTTCCTTCTCCTTTTTGTTGTATTAAGCCTTAGCCTTAATAATAAAAATCAACCAAACATTCTTGCTGTTAATGTAAACGCACCAATAAAAACAGGCGCTGAGCAAACAGATAAATATGTGTCTTATCTAAAAGGAAAAAGGGTTGCCATACTTGCCAACCAAACCACCATCATTAATAAAACGCATTTAGTAGATAGTTTGAAAAACCTTGGCATTAATATAGTAAAAGTGTTTGGCCCCGAACATGGTTTTCGTGGTAATGCAAGTGCCGGCACTGAGGTTGCAGATGAAACTGATATTGCTACAGGCATACCCGTAATTTCGTTGTATGGCAATAAAAACAAACCTACCAAAAAAGACCTTGCTAATGTTGACCTGGTAATTTATGACCTTCAAGATGTAGGTTGCCGCTTTTATACCAACATTAATGCTTTATCCCGTTTAATGGAAGCCTGTTACGAAAACGATAAGGAGCTGCTCATTTTAGACAGGCCTAATCCCAATGCCTATTTTATTGATGGCCCTATACTGGATATGAAATTCAGCTCCGGTATTGGTATGTTTCCGCTGCCGATAGCTCATGGGTTAACTGTTGGTGAGTTTGCACAAATGGCAAATGGTGAAGGATGGCTTACTGATAAAGTAAAATGTAAACTCAAAATTATTAAAGTGGCTAACTACAACCACGACATGCCTTATATTTTGCCGGTAAGTCCATCGCCTAATTTAAATACGCCACAATCTATTTTACTCTACCCTTCTACCTGTTTATTTGAAGGCACTTATCTTAATCATGGTCGTGGCACTTATTTTCCTTTTACGGTAATTGGCAGCCCGGAGCTTAAAGGGAAATACGAATACCATTTTACGCCAACAAGTATTAAGGGCATGGCAGAAACGCCGCTGTTTATGAATGAGATTTGTTATGGCCTTGACCTGCGTAATTACGATGTTGAGCTGTTGAGAAAAAATAAAAAGATTAACCTGCAATGGATGATGGAACTTTATAAGGCTTCTCCATACAAAGAAAAATTTTTTAACTCCAGCCTGAGCAGAGAAATGGGTGTTATTGAAAGATTAACCGGCTCTGCTTTATTCAGGCAGCAGATTATTGATGGTGTATCTGAAAAAGAAATTCGTGAAAGCTGGGAACCAGGTTTAAGCAATTATAAAAAGATGCGAAAAAATTATTTGCTTTACTTATGATGGATTGAATTTTCTTTACCGTAGTTGGTATGCAGCGTTGGCAATGTGCCTAGCTTCCCAACAACACAGCCCGAAGCCCAGTGTACGTAACACTATGCAGCACTATAAGTTGGGATTTTCATAATTTCAACTGCTAAAACAAAATAATGAGCAAATACTTCTTCGTCTTTTTGATGAGTTTAATTGTTTTGGTGTCTTGCATAAATCAATCCAGTTCGGAAGATTCAATATCAGTAAAAGGTCGGTTTATAAAAATAATGAAGACAGACAATAACTTCTCTAAGCTTTTTCTCAAATTAAACAATGACAGCCTTGTTGTTTTTAAAACACTCATGACAGCTGATGATCCAAACATTGAATTATTTAAAAATGGAGGAATGGACATTGAAGTCATTTACCAGGAATATAAAAATCCGGCGACAAATACTCTTGATAAAATTATTCAATCAATACATCCTGTATATGTTTTGAAAAGATAATAAATCCTGACCGATGTTGGTATGCAGAGTTGCCAATGTGCCAAGCGTACCAATAATGCAGCCCTTAGCTCACTCCCACCATAACTGCAGTCTTAATAAAACCGTAAGCCTTTGCTATAGTTTTTATTTTTTCACATTGTTGCTAAGCCAAAGCTGCGTTGTAATCGCAGCATACAAACAATAGCAGCGGAAGTAAATTTTTACAGTAATGATTTGATAACGCTATAAGTTTTTTGGTATCGTTTTTCCCAATTCCATTT
>NZ_JANPCM010000086.1:0-2543 GCF_031430955.1 Ferruginibacter sp. | reverse complement strand
CATGATCATCTATAATGCAAAACTTAGTTTTTCGCCAGTAGTCGGTTCGGTGTATTATCTCTATCAAAAAAACGATGACACTCATTTTCTTTCTATGATTGGTCCGCAACAATGGAGTAAAGGGAGTGCGTATAAAAATTACATTGCCCAGGTTAAATTACTCGCCGATCATACATGGGCGGAAATGTAATGATGCAGGAATTATAATCATGCAGATTGGTTAAATAATATCACCCAGACATTTTTTTTAATCGTATAGTTTCGATGTTTAATTAGTATAATATTGTGATACCGAAATTCATTATTACGCAAATAAAAACTGCTCACAAAAATTTACCTGTGCAGTTTCAAAACGGTTTAATTTCACCGGCAATAATTATTACAACTTTCTTTTAATACCACAACCAACACTTCTGCTTTCTTTTACACTTATATCTTTTCCTACAGTTAATTCATTAATTGCTTCTTTTAAATGATATCGTTTTACATTACCGGCATCAGTTGGGTTATCATCAATGGCGCCATGATACACCAATTTTAAATCCTTGTTAAATAAAAAACATTCCGGTGTTCTTTTGGCACCAAAGGCATCGGCAATTTCATTATTTTTATCTACCACATAATTCCAATTGTAATTTTGTTGTTTGGCATAAGTTTTCATTGCAGCATAACTGTCATCATCATTGCGCAGGCCTTCGTTGCTGTTTAAAATAATTATGCCCACATTATTTTTTTGTGCATAAGCTGCAATCTCCACAGTACGTTGCTGATTTTTTATTACATAAGGACAGGTGTTGCAACTAAACATTACCAGCACCCCATTTTCTTTTGTAACTTCTTTTATAGAAATTTCTGTACCGGAAATATCTTTTAGTTTAACATCGGCTTTAGGCATTGTACTGCCAATAGGTAATATGCCGCTGATGCTAAATGCCATCACTGCTATTGATGCAAAAGCAAGTAATAATAAAAATATCTTTTTCATAAAATTTAGTTTTACTAAAGTTAATTAATCAAAAACAAAAATAAAAACCGCTTATGTAATTTGCCTTACTATAGCCTTTGCTTTTTCTTCAGCATCCCTGTGTTCCGCTAAAGACTTTAATGTTTTTATACTTACATTCAATTCAAAACCAACCAGCAAAACCAGAGAATTAATAAAGATAAGAGCCATCAGCATTATTATGGTACCAATAGAACCGTACAGCGCATTGTATTTTCCAAAATTATTAACAAAAGAAGAAAAGCCTAATGTAGCCAGGATGCATAAAAAAGTAGCCAGTATAGTTCCCGGCGAAACTAATTTCCAGCGCTTATGAACAGAAGGGGCATATTTATAAATGAAAGCTATAGAATAAAATACAAGCAAAGCAATAACTACCCAGCGAAAATAGAAAATGAAATCTTTCCAAAAATTACTTTTTACGCCTAACCAATTTAAAACGGCACCCTGTGTAATTAACAAAATAAGACAAGCCAGTACCAAACCAAAAATTAAAACCGTAAGCCTGATGGCAATCCAGCGCTTATGCAATCCTTTTCTTTTGGCAAAGCCTATATAATTTTTATTGAAGGATCGCATTAAACCCATCATAGCATTTGATGCAAAAAATAATGCCAGTATTAAACCAAAGGAAAGTAGTCCAATTTTATCTCCTTTTAAAAAAGAATCTACAAACTTAATAATATTTTCGTTGTAGGCTTTTGCAGGAACAATATCAGTAATTAAAACATGCAACTGGGTTTTAATGCTTGACTTAGATATAAAAGGCAAACTTGGGATAAGCGTAAATAAAAATAAAAAAGATGGCGGTATGGCCATTATAAAATTATACGAAATTGCTGATGCCCTTTCCGTAAGCCCCACCGTTTTAACCTGTTTGTAAAAAAACTTAAGTACATCATAAAGTGGTACGCCTTCAAAACCCGGTAAATACCAGTGTTTACTTTTACGTAAAATAAAAGTAAGCGGCGTTTTGGTTACCAATATGCGTTCCAGCTTAGTCATTATGCTACAAGGTAATTTTTTTTTGGCTGAATATAATTACTAACGCATTAATTGTATTTTTCTGAACACTTAATTATTTTTTACGGGGTAGTAGCTTTTGCTGCTTTGGCTTTTATTAAACTGTCTAATGCGTTTTGATACGCTTTAGCAAAAACCAAGTGCTCTGAATAAGTAGTTGCAAAATTTGAATAGCCATTAAAGTCGGGCTTGGCAACAAAGAAAATATAATTGGTTTGCGGTGCATTTAAAACTGCATCAATTGTTTTTGATGATGGTGTGCAAATAGGACCTGGTGGTAAACCTGTTTGCCGGTAAGTGTTGTACGGCGATGGGTACTCCAGGTGTTTGTGTAAAATTCTTTTTAAACCAAAATCTTTCATAGCAAATTTTACGGTAGGGTCAGCTTCTAATTTCATACCGGTTTCAATACGGTTGATGTAAACGCTGGCAATCTTTCCTTTATCTTCTTCCTTATTAGTTTCTTCTTCTACAATACTTGCCATGGTATAAACCTGCTTTGGCGTCATGTTTAACG
>NZ_JANPCM010000085.1:0-33409 GCF_031430955.1 Ferruginibacter sp. | reverse complement strand
GAAAGTATAATAAGGTAGAGGGGATAAATAAGAAATAATAAAGCCACAACAATAGAATCGTAATGGTCGTTATCAAAAGCTGCGTTTTGTACATAAATTTTAACTGGAAAGTACAATGGAACATGCAGCAGCCATCCAATTATGGAAGGAATAAACAGTAATATTTTTTTCAATAATGATTGTGGTACATAAAATCTTTTGTGCAGTTCTTCTTTATTTGATTTATTTATTTCAAAAACAAAGGGTTGTAATTGTTGCAAAAGTTTAGTATTAAACGATTGGATACTTTTGCCATGCCCGTTACTGCTTTCAATATTATTTTTGGTAATCAACTCTCCAAAAAACAATTGTATATTTTTACCCATTTTTCTAAAAGAACTGTAATTAATACCAACCGGCAAAACTTGTAAAGGAATGCCCTCTTCCCAACTGCTGATGGCTAATCTTGCCGTTCCTTTCATTAAGGGCCGTAAATGCCATTCGTTAATGCATCTTCCTTCGCTAAAAATTAATACAATACCATTTTGCTTAAATATTTCTTTGCACTGGTCAAATGTTTTGTAATTCTCATCCATATTTTCTACTCCTTCACTAACCCTGTACACCGGAAACATTTTAAACAGGAATAAAATTTTAGCAAAAAATTTATTCTTAAAGGCATCGCCTCTGGCAAGGGAGTATACTGTACCATCAAATAAAGTACATAATATTATAGCATCTAAAAACGAGTTTGGATGATTAACTGCAAGAAGTAATGGCCCTTTGTGTTTTAAGAGTTCTTTTTTATTAATCGCTATATTTCTGCAATAAATGGGTAAGGCCAGCCTTGCAATAATTTTTACAAATGAATAAAGCAATTTTAATTAGTTTGAACAGGGAAGATAAATATAAATCAAATAAAAAAGGCAAGTGTGGAGTTGCGGAGGTCTTTTTCAGTATCAATATCATTTAGTACAGGTAATTGATGAAAGTTGATTTGGAGGGATGTGGCATCTTTAATTGTATCAGCAAAAACGGTTTCAGTACTCCATGATTTATTAATAAAAAGTTCCGGTATCAATTTATTCAGACCCAACAGATAATAACCACCATCTGTTACTGGGCCAATAACAATATCAGCAGTATTAAGTTTTTCGAATGCCCTTTCTATAATATTGCTGTTTAGCTCATAACAATCACTTCCTATTATGCAAACTTTTGTAAAGTCAGCCTCAAACAATTCCTGAAAAGCTATTTGCATTCTTTGGCCTAAATTATTACCCTGCTGCAATTTTTTTTCAAAACCATTCCAAATATCATCTTCATTTATGTAGTCGGCATAGTAAACAAATTTAGTAACTGATATATCTTTAGTACTTGTATGGGTATGCTGTAATAAATGTTTACACACCTGCAATGCTTTTTCCTCACCAATAGTTGCTGCCAATCTTGTTTTTACCTTTGATAAAACTGGATTGCGAACGAATATTATTAGACCTGATTTCATTTTATTAGGTTACTGCACCTCCGCAACTGCTGCCTGCACCCGCCGTGCAACCAAAGCAATGCTGGTTAACTACGATAGAACGGTTTTGTAATGCAGTACTGTTGTATTGTGCAATATGTTTACTGCTGCAATCCACTTTTAATTCCAGCATCTGGTTAAAATCGCAATCGTAAATAAATCCATCCCAACCAATAGAAAGTGTATTGCGGCACATTACATTACTTGCTGCCACGGGGTTAAATGCAGCAATCAATTTTTCCATATACTTTTCGTAATTGCCGCTTTGCAACAAATAATCTAAATAACGGCTGATGGGTAAATTAGTAATGGCAAAAAGCGCATTGAAAGAAATATTAAAATCTTTTTTTAATGCGGTTTTAAATTCTTTTTCTAACGCCGTTTGCGATGGTGGTAAAAAAGCGCCTGCCGGATTATATACCAAATTTAAGATAAGGCCGCTGCCTTCCATACCATACCCAACTGCATTAAGCATTTGTAAGGCTGTAATACTGTCTTCAAAAACTCCATCGCCCCTTTGCTTATCTGTTCTGTCGGCAGTATAAAAAGGTAGAGAAGAAACTACTTCAATATTATGCAATTTAAAAAATTCGGGCAGATCGTAATATTTTTTATTGGCACGGATGATGGTAAGATTGCACCGTACAATTATTTTTATTTGAGGATTAGCTTTTTTTATTTCGGTTACAAAAAACCTAAAATCAGGATTCATTTCGGGTGCACCCCCTGTTAGATCAACTGTGGTAAATGAAGGATTATTTTTTATTACTTCAACACATTGCAGCATTGTTTCCCTGGTCATTATTTCTTTACGGTCGGGCCCGGCATCTACATGACAATGTTTGCAAACCTGGTTACACATTTTGCCTACGTTAATTTGAAAAACTTCTAATGCTGTTGGCAGCAAAGGATACAATCCAATGGCTTCCAATTTTTGTTGAAATGGAATTAGCCTGAATGCATCATCATGATTTACGCCATGCTCTAATATTTCTATTTGCTCATGTGCATCTGCAAGAATGTTATGTTGTGCTTTTAATGATTTCATTTTGCCCCTGACTCCGCCAGCTGGCGGAGAACATAATTTTAAAGTTTATAATTTATTTTTTATTCCGTTTATCAATCGCTGAGATAAAAGTTCAATAAGGATTTGCTGTACAAGAGTGTCTCGCCTTAGGCCAGACCAATGAAGTTAAATAGTAATTCAAAAGACCGGCTCAAAAGTCTTGTACCAATAAAATTAATAGCTGTTACTAAAAAAATTATACAGTAGCAATCTTAGTTCTCCGCCAGCTGGCGGAGACAGGGGCTACATCGCAATCTCCTTTACTTTATTCATCATTTGCACGCCATGCACCAATGCAGCGCCACCTTTTATGGCTGCGGCAATGTGTACAGCTTCCATCATCTGTGCTTCGCTGTAACCTTTTTCGTAGGCATCACTGCTGTAAGCATCAATGCAGTAAGGGCATTGTACGGCATGTGCAACGGCTAAGGCGATCAGCGATTTTTCTTTTGCAGTTAATGCACTATCGGCAAAGGCTGCACCGTACCAGGCAAAAAATTTATCTGCCAAATCTTTTTGGTATTCGCCGATGTTACCAAATTTTGCAAGGTCAGCTGCATTGTAATAATGGTCGCTCATAATTTACAGTTTATAATTTTCTAAATATAGTGTCCAGTCGTAAGGTTTAAATTCAATTGATGGCGAAACTTTTTCAGGAACAATATTTAATGACTTAACCATACTGATCATTTTTTTCTTTCCGCTAAAATCCCTTCTAAACCATCCCATAATTGCAGGAAGATATAATTTATTTTCTGCTGCATTATAAGTTGCCTCGCCGGTTAAATATGCTTTTGTAGCTATGTCTAATTGTTGGTTAATATTTTCAGCGTTATAAAATGCAATAGGCGGGCAACTTTTAGCGCCGCAGTTTAAGGCAAAATGTATGCGCTTATCTAAATGGCGTACCCGTAAAGCCTTTTCTGTTTTATTAGGAAATAATTTATTAAAATAGCCCAGGCTCCATTTTATTTTACTTTTCCTTAAAATACCATGTTCTATTACATCAAGGCTGAATGTTTTACCGGCAACAATAATATTTTTTGCAGAAAAAAATTCGCCCCTGTCTTTATAAAGATCAGGATTTTTATGCAGCGATGAATTTACATAACCATTGTAAAGATTTATCCAAAAGGCTTTTTTTTCTTCATCGCCACTAATATTTTTTTTCAACTCATCAAATGATAAATTTTTAAGCTGATCGATAAATGCTGTAACGTCCTCATTTAATTTGGCGGCATACATAAAATCCTGCGAAAGTTTTATCAATACATTTTTACTTGCAGTATAGGCAGGCATTTTGGTATCAGTTTTTATTTCTGCTTTAGTTTCACTTTTAACTTCAACAGTTTTTGTTACCATCATATTTTTTCCATCCTCAATAAACTTTTGCAGCATGGCTTCTGTAAGGTCTGCAGCATTGGTAATTGAAATTACTTTTAAATTTTTATCCAGCACCACCGTGTAAGGATAAGATGGTGGCTGAAAAGCATTTGTAAAAATATTGCCTTCATCCACAACAAGGGGTAAGGCAAAAGGTTTTCGGCTGCTGATAAATTTATTTAATTTATCCTCTGCTTCGTTTGATACTAAAAAAATATTTACATCTGCAGCAAATTTATTTTTAAAACTGGTAAGTTCAGGTAAAACCTTAATACAAGGCACACACCAGGTACCAAAAAAATCTATAATGGTTATATTGCCTTTTAAATTTTTAAGAGAAGAAGAGGGTGTAGTATAATTGAGAATTTTTTTTGCCTGCAGATCACCCACAGCATCGCCGGTTTTGTAACCGTTTTGGGCAAAGCTGTTTATTGATAAAAAAATAAATATTGCAGAAAGAAATTTCATATATAAATGTAAAACAGTTTAAAACCAATTTACGTACATTCACCCAATAAAGATTTAGTTATGGAGTATTCTTTAAAAATGATAAAAGAATGTGCGGCATTTTTACATAGTAAGGGTATGGAAAAACCTTTAGCAGGCATTGTATTAGGCACAGGTCTGAGTGCGTTGATACATAAAATTGATATAAAAATTACAATACCCTATAATGAAATACCTGATTTTCCGGAAGCAACGGTAGAGTTTCATAAAGGAAATTTAATTTATGGGTTGTTGAATAATGTGCCGGTAATTGCCATGCAGGGCAGATTTCATTATTACGAGGGGTACAGTATGCAGCAGGTAACTTTTCCGGTAAGAGTAATGAAAGAATTAGGGGTACAATATTTACTATTGAGTAATGCAGCAGGGGGTATGAATGCTGCTTACAAAAAAGGCGATCTGGTTTTATTGACCGATCATATTAATGAGCAACCCGAAAATCCTTTACGTGGATTGAATGATGCCGCTTTTGGAAATCGTTTTGTAGATATGAGTTGCCCGTACAACAAAGATTTGAACAATAAAATTTTAACTGCTGCAAAAAAATTATCTATACCAGTTAAAGAAGGTATTTATGTTGCTGTTGCAGGGCCCAATTTAGAAACCAGAGCAGAGTACAGGCATTTAAGAAATATGGGTGCCGATATGGTGGGCATGAGTACTGTGCCCGAAGTAATTGTTGCCAATCATGTGGGTTTGCCCTGTGCTGCAATAAGTGTAATAACTGACGAATGCGACCCAGATAATTTGCAACCTGTTGATATTGGAGAAATAATTGCAGTAGCTGGTAAAGCTGATGCAAAGTTGAGTGAACTGTTTGCAGAAGTTATTGGAGGGCTGCGGTAAGTGGTCAATTGTGAATGGTCAATTGTGAATGGTCAATTGTGAATGGTCAATTGTGAATGGTCAATTGTGAATGGTCAATTGCGAATGGTGAATGATCAATGGTGAATAATGAAATATTGGTGCATTGCTAATTGCCTATTGACCATTGCCCATTCACCCCCTTAATTCAATTGCGGATCAATCGGAAAATTCACCATCATTTCATAATCGCCGCCCAAATGTATCAGGCTGCTTTTCCATACTTCGGTATCTTTTGTATGGAACACTAAATTTTTTGTAGCGTCAACTGTTAACCAACTTTTTTCTTTCATTTCATCATTCAGTTGCCCATCGCTCCAGCCACTGTAACCAATAAAAAATTTTATTTTTTTTGGGTCAAGACTTTTATTTTTTATTAAAGCAGTAACAGTGTCAAAATTGCCACCCCAATAAATACCATCACTAATTTCAAAAGCTTCGGGTATTAAATCGGGGTATTGGTGTACAAAGTGAATAGTATCTGTTTGCACCGGGCCGCCATAAAAAACCGGTAAGGGAAAGCCATCAAAATTATTAAGTAGTTCATCAAGGGTTTGTTCAATTTTTTTATTCAGCACAAAACCAAAACTGCCTTCTTCTTTATGATCGCACAACAGTACTACCGTTCTTAAAAAATTGGGATCTTTTAAAAACGGGTCTGCAATTAATAATATGCCGGGCCCTGGGTCAATCATATTCCTAAAATAAGATTTAATTGCAAATTACAAAAGAGAAAAGTAAAATTTATTGAAGATATTTAGGTGTCAGGCCACTACGGATAAGCTTTTATCGTACTCATAGGCCGCTAAAAATATTGTTTATAAATTAAAGAGATTTATAGCGGCCAGATGAGTACGGTCAGATGTAGAAAAAAACTAAACCTTCGTTAAATTTACAGTTTGGCAGTTTTACCATATTTTACACCCTCTAACTGATATACTTTTGCATAGATGAAAAGAATTTTCCCTATTATAACCATACTGATTTTTTTATCGCTGCTGGGGCTGATTTTTTTTCAGTTTCTCTGGATAAAAAGTGCAAGGGATGCCAAGGATAAGCAGGTGGAGGAAAATATTATCCACGCTTTGGAAATAGCTGGCGAAACATTATCTCAGGGTAAAAATACCATTATACCTTTTGCCAACAGGAACGATATGCTTTTTCCAGGTGACAGGTTACAATATTTTAAATCATCAGTAATACAAAGATTTTCAAAAGAAGAGATATCAGAGATTATACGAAATGCATTTAACCAAAAAAATCTTAAGCATTATCCTTTTGAATTTGCCATTACCGAAAACTCCATAAGCGGAAGGCAATTACTTACCGATAATTATTATAAACTTTATGTTGACTCTGCCAATAACATAAACCATGTAATTGCGTTACAACCACCCAGCGGCAGCAACTACGAAAATTTGGTGAATGAAGAATTGCTTTGTGTAATTATACCCAACCAAAAAAATATCATCTGGAAAGAAATGTACTGGTTTATAATTGGTGCTATTTTGTTTACTTTAATTATTACCACCGCTTTTTTTATTACTATAAGAACATTGCTGAAACAAAAAAAATTAAGTGAAATAAAATCTGATTTTATTAATAACATGACGCATGAATTTAAAACACCGCTGGCTACTATTTCGCTGGCAGTAGATGCGTTAAAAAATGATAAGGTAAAAGGCAACGAAGAAAAAACCAATTACTTTACCCATATAATTAAAGAAGAAAACAAACGCATGAACAAGCAGGTGGAAACCATACTGCAGGCGGCTTTGCTGGATAAGCAGGAAGTACAATTAAATCTTAAAAAATCCTCGGCACACGATTTAATTACCAGTGCATTAAATAATATTACATTACAGGTAGAAGAAAAACAGGGTACACTTGATGTGAAGTTAAATGCAGAAAAAGATTTGATACTGGCCGATGAAGTACATTTTACCAATTTAATAAATAACCTTTTAGATAATGCGGTAAAATATTCCAAAGAAAATTTGCAGATAAAACTAACTACTGAAAATAGCGGTAATCAGCTAAAAATAAAAATAGAAGATAACGGCATTGGTATGAACAAAGAAACCGTAAACCGTATTTTTGAAAAATTTTACCGTGCCCATACGGGTAATATCCATAACGTAAAAGGCTTTGGCCTGGGGCTGAGTTATGTAAAAATTATGGTGCAGGCGCATCATGGAACTATTAAGGCAGATAGTGTGTTAGGGAAAGGAAGTACGTTTGTTATTAGTATGCCGCTGGCTGCGATATAATTTATCTTTTTGTAACAGGCATTACTAATTTTAATCCGCTCCACAAATCACTAATGGCGCAAATTTTTATATCAACTAAATTATTTTGCAGTGCAAATTTCTTATGTTATCTTCCTAAAATATCAAAATAATTACCCGGCGCATCTATCAGCAAAATTTTCACTTCGGGTTTAATGCCCAGGTTTTTTAAAAGTGGTGTACCTGAATATCCTGCAGTTGACATACCTAAAATTCTATTTTAAAATTGTGTTATCAACACCTATCCACATCAATTCACACCCAACGCACATTTAAATTCTTATAAAGCTCCCTCAAACCCAAGCCCTGTTTGCATATAATTCATGTGGATAAAAAACTTTATCTAAAAAATGATTGCGAAGTGGGAAAAAGTGTTATTTTGTGTAAGTTTCTGTTTAAGCAGGGCTAAATAATTGAAAATGATAGGTTTCCTCGGTGAATATGAAGCTACATTGGACTTAAAGGGTCGCTTTTTGCTGCCGGCTGGTTTTAAAAAACAGCTTACGCATAAGAGTGCCAACCAGTTTGTGCTTAACCGGGGGTTTGAAAAATGCCTTACGTTATACCCATTGCAAAGCTGGGAACCTATATTTTCTGAAATAAGCAAGCTGAACGATTTTGATCCTAAAGTTAGAGAATTTCGCCGCTATTTTTTAAACGGCGCCATTCAGTTAGAGCTGGATTCGGCAGGCAGATTATTGCTGCCCAAAAACCTTAGCGAACATGCAGGCCTGGAAAAAGATATTGTGCTGGTGAGTGCCGTAAACAAAATTGAGATCTGGGATAAAAGTAAGTATACACAGTTCTTTGAAACTTTTACACCGCAAAGCTTTAGCGATTTGGCTAACGAGGTGATGAATAAAACAAGTAATTAGGAATTTGTAATTAGTAAAATGGAATGAATAACGAAAAAGGTAACATACCAATTCCAAATTCCCAATTACCCAATTACCACACGCCCGTTTTACTAAACGAAGCCATGGAAGGATTGCAAATTAAAGCAGATGGTATTTATGTGGATGCCACATTTGGCGGCGGCGGACACAGCCTGGCTATTTTGCAACAGCTAAACCAAAATGGCAGGCTCTATGTTTTTGACCAGGATGCTGATGCAAAAAATAACTTGCCTGATGATGAACGGATAATTTTTATTCCGCAAAATTTCCGGCACCTGCAACGCTTTTTACGATTGCATAAAATTAGTAAGGTAGATGGTATTTTGGCAGATCTTGGCGTATCCAGTCACCAGTTTGATGAAGCAGCTAGAGGTTTTTCTATTCGCTTTGATGCTGCATTGGATATGCGAATGGACCAGCGTGAAAAAATTACTGCTGCCGATGTGCTGAAAAATTTTACAGAACAACAACTGCATAAAATGTTTGAGCAATATGGCGAAGTAACCAATTCGAAAACGCTTGCTAAAATAATTGTACAGCAAAGAGCTTTAGCACCTGTGCGTACCATTAATGAATTTAAACATGCTGTGCATACTGCGGTAAAAGGAAACCCTCAAAAATACTTTGCCCAGGTATTTCAGGCACTGCGTATTGAAGTGAACGATGAGTTAGGCGCATTAAAAGAATTATTACAACAAACCCCCACACTATTAAAGCCCGGCGGACGAGCAGTAATTATCACCTTTCATTCTTTGGAAGACAGGATAGTGAAAACATTTTTTCGTTACGGAAGTTTTTCCGAAACTGAAGCAGATAATGTGTATGGTATTAAACCCGAAAGCCCTTTTATCATCATTACAAAAAAACCAATTGTTGCTGCAGCGGCAGAACAAAAACAAAACCCCCGCAGCAGAAGTGCAAAGCTGAGGGTGGCCGAATTAAAATAAAAGTTTCAATAAAAAAATATAAAAAATTAATGCAGGAAGAAAAAAAAATAAATGAACCATCACTTACTCAAAAAATTGAGTGGAGGAGGTTGCTGAGTTATAAATGGGTAGTTAAAAATATCCCATTCTTTTTGTTTTTATCGGTACTGGCGGTATTGTACATCTATAACGGCCATTACGCAGATAAGTTAGTTAGAAAAATAAATGTAACAGAAAAGCACATCAAAGAATTAGAGTACGAATATAAAACAGTAAAGAGCGAAGTGATTTTTAGAAGTAAAGCAAGCGAACTGGCAAAAGCAGTAGAACCATTGGGGCTAAAAGAATTGGTGGCGCCGCCGGTGGTGTTATCACCACAGGAAGAAAAGAAAAAATAATTGCTGAAGTATAAAAATACGCTTAGATAAAAGTTCAATAACGGTATGCGGTACAAGTGAGTGACACAACGATGATGATTAGAGATCAAATGTTTGCTCAAAAAAAATAAAACATAATAATCCCCCTTTAGGGGATAGGGGATGGATATAAAAAAAGACATATTGTGGCGGGTGTATCTCTGTTTTTTAGGGATGATACTTTTAGGTGCAGTAGTGCTGGGCAGGGCATTTTATATTCAACGCATAGAAGGAAATTACTGGAAAGATTTAGGAAAAAATTTACACTTAAAATATTTACCCATTGATGCAGAAAGAGGAACTATTTACAGCGAAGATGGAAATATGCTGAGTACATCGGTGCCCATATTTGATGTGTTTGTTGATTTTGGTGCAGAAGGCCTGAGAGAAAAAAACGGTAAAAGATTTAAAGACAATATTGATTCTTTGAGTATAAGTCTTGCTAATCTTTTTAAAGATAAAAATGCTGCAGCTTATAAAAAATTATTGCAGCAGGCTTATAAAAAAGAAGACCGGTATTTTATTTTGAAGAAGAAAATTTCATTTGCTGAGTATAAGGAGTTAAGAGATTTTCCATTGGTAAGACAGGGCAGAAATAAAAGCGGTTTCATCTTTGATACAAGAGACAAAAGAATTAACCCTTATGTTTTGCTTGCCAACAGAACTATTGGTTTATCAAGAGAAGACAGTACAAAAAATGTTGGGTTAGAAAGAAGTTATGACAGTTTACTTAAAGGTGCATCGGGCCAGCGTTTAGCAAGGTACATCGCCGGAGCATACATTCCGGTGAATGATGCGGAACTGGTTGAACCGGAAAGAGGAAAAGATATCATCACCACTTTAGATACTTACATGCAGGACGTAACAGAAAATGCTTTAATGAAAATGATGGTAGGTAATAACTCCCTGCATGGTACTGCTATTGTAATGGAAACCGCAACCGGTAAAATAAAAGCAATTGCCAATTTAGGCAAACAAACCGATGGCAGTTATGCCGAAGATTTAAATTATGGTATTGGTAAAGCAACAGAGCCCGGTTCTATTTTTAAACTGGCTACATTAATGAGTTTGCTGGATGATAAATATGTAACTATAAAATCAAACGTTGATTGTGAAAGAGGTGTAAAAGAATTTTATGGGCTACGCATTCACGATACTCATCCTAATGGTGTGATGACGGTTAAAGAAGCATTTGCTGCCAGCAGCAACGTGGCATTTGCAAAAATGGCCGATCAATATTATCATTCACAACCATCAAAATTTATCGATCATCTTCATAAATACAGGCTAGATGTTATGACCGGTGTGGATATTGATGCCGCCTCTGCAAAAACAACTATAAAAAAACCAACTAACAGAAGTTGGGCCAACACAACTATTCCTTTTATGGCGCATGGCTACGAAGAATTGGTAACACCATTACATATGCTGATGTTGTACAACGCAGTTGCCAACAATGGAAAAATGATGAAACCATATTTGGTAAATGCAGTAAGGGATTATGGCGTGGATGTAAAAACTATGGAACCAAAAGTTTTGGTTGATAAAATTTGCAGCGAAGAAACTTTATCACAATTAAAAGAATGTTTAAGAGCAGTAGTAGATAGTGTACATGGCACAGGGCATAAAGTTTTATCGGATAATACTTATGGCATTGCAGGCAAAACCGGAACTGCAGTAACGGCATTAAATAATAAAGGATACAACAAAGGCAATAAAATTTACCAGGCATCTTTTATAGGATATTTTCCTTCAAACGATCCTAAATATACAATGGCTGTAGTTATACAAAACAGTAATGAATCTAAATTAGTTTATGGTGCCGATGTATCGGGTACGGTGTTTAAAGAAATAAGCGACAGAATTTATGGCCGCTATTTAAGCAACAAACAATTTGCAGCACCTGCAAATACTGATACTGCTCAATATAATTTTTTTGGAATGAAAAAAGAACTGGTATCTGTTTTTGGATTTTTAAAAATGCCGTTTAGCGATTCTGCAGTTAATGGCGATTTTAGAAAATCGAGTATGAAAAATAATTTTTCTTTTTTAAATACATCGTGGAGTTCAACAGTATCATCCGCTTCTGTAACCCCCAACGTTGTGGGAATGGGATTGAAAGATGCAGTGTATTTATTAGAAAATTCAGGATTAAAAGTTACCACAGCCGGAAGAGGGAGAGTGGTGAATCAATCAATAACAGCAGCAACAAATTTTAAAAAAGGTCAAACCATTTCTTTAGTATTAAATTGATTTTACAGGACATACTATATAAAGTTGCTATCAGCTCAGTAAAGGGTAATACCAATATTGATGTAACCAGTTTGCAGATTGATTCAAGAAAGACCAGCAAAGGTTGTTGCTTTATTGCTGTAAAAGGAACTGCTGCAGATGGCCATGCATTTATTGAAAAAGCAACAGAAAATGGTGCATCAGTAATTGTGTGTGAAGTTTTGCCTGCAGTTTTAAAAGAAGATATTACTTACATAGAAGTGGAGGACAGTGCAGCAGCAGCTGGTTTAATGAGCCACAATTTTTATGGCGAACCTTCTGCAAAAATAAAATTGGTTGGCGTAACAGGTACTAATGGCAAAACCACAATTGCTACATTATTATTCAAATTATTTTCCGGCTTAAATTATAAATGTGGTTTAATAAGTACAGTGCAAAATCAAATTGCAGATACAATTATTCCTGCAACACATACCACACCCGATGCCATAAGTTTAAATGCCTTATTAAAACAAATGGTGGATGAAGGTTGCGAATATGTTTTTATTGAAGTGAGCAGCCATGCCATACACCAGCACCGCATTACAGGTTTGCAATTTACAGGTGCATTGTTCAGTAACATTACCCACGACCACTTAGATTATCATAAAACATTTGATGAATACATCCGTGTAAAAAAAATGTGGTTCGATAATTTAAGTTCAGCAGCATTTGCAATAAGCAACGCCGATGATAAAAGAGGGACAGTGATGCTGCAAAATACTGTTGCTAAAAAATATTATTACAGCCTTAAAACAATGGCTGATTTTAAAGGGAAGATTTTAGATAACAGTTTAACAGGTTTGCATCTTACTATAAATGATATAGAAGTACATTTTAGATTGATAGGAGAATTTAATGCATATAATTTATTAGCGGTGTATGGCGCAGCAATTTGTTTGGGTAAAGAAAAAAATGAAGTGCTGCAAATACTCAGCAGCCTTGATGGTGCAGAAGGCCGATTTGATTATACAATAAGTAAGAATGAAAAATTAATTGGTATTGTAGATTATGCCCATACGCCTGATGCTTTATTAAATGTACTGGCAACAATAAAAAAATTACGTAAAGGAATTGAGCAGGTAATAACCGTAGTGGGCTGCGGTGGCGACAGGGATAAAACAAAAAGACCTGTAATGGCAGAAGTGGCTTGTGAGTACAGCGATAAAGTAATTCTTACTTCCGATAATCCACGAAGTGAAGACCCGTTGGAAATTTTAAAAGATATGGAAGCGGGCGTAAAAATATCAGCAAAAAAAAAAGTTATTGCAATTGCAGATAGAAGAGAAGCTATTAAAACAGCCATAAGCCTGGCACAAAAAGAAGATATTGTTTTAATAGCAGGCAAAGGGCATGAGAAGTACCAGGATATAAAAGGAGTGAAGTATGATTTTGATGATAAGAAAGTTTTGAATGAAATGTTTGAATTGTTAGAGAAATAGCATAATGTGCAAATGAAAAAATTTGCAAAAATAAAAGAGTAATAATAAATCAAGATTGTAAAAATCTAAAATTAGCACATTTGCATATTTGCAAATTGGCACATTAAAAAAATGTTGTATCACTTATTTGATTGGCTAAAATCAGAAGGCATTAAATTTTCCGGCAGCGAACTGTACAGGTTCCAGAGCTTCCGGGTAATGCTTGCCATGGTTTTAAGTCTCATCATTACAACAGTGTATGGAAAAAAATTAATCAGGTTCTTACAAAAAAAGCAATTAGGCGAAAGTGTAAGGGATTTAGGTTTGGCAGGTGAGCAGGCAAAAAAAGGCACGCCAACAATGGGTGGTATCATTATTATTCTGGCCATTTTAATTCCTACATTATTATTTGCCAATTTAGAAAAAGTGTATGTCCGCTTAATGTTGTTGTGTACTGTTTGGTTGGGCGCCATTGGTTTTATTGACGACTATTTAAAAATAAGAGCAAAAAGAATAGCACTGGCAAAAGGTGGAACTTATAAAAAAAGTGACAGTGATGGATTGGCTGGAAGGTTTAAAATTTTTGGTCAGGTAATGCTCGGCATAATTGTAGGCGCCACTTTATATTTTACGCCAAGTGTTACTGTGCAGCGTGAAGTGTATGGCAGTAATAAAGATGAAATAAGAAAAGAAATTGAAGGTATGAAAGGCGGCAGTAAATGGATCGGCGACAGTGTTATCATTCATATTACAGATGGTGTGCCGCATAAGTTTGTAAATGTAAAATCTACCATTACTACTATACCATTTGTAAAAAATCATGAGTTTAATTATGCAAAGCTTTTACCAAAAAGTTGGGAATCTGCAACCTATATTCTGTATATCATTATTGTAATATTTATAGTAACCGCAGTTAGCAATGGCGCCAATATTACTGACGGGCTGGATGGATTGGCAACAGGGGTAAGTGCTGTAATTGGTTTGGGGCTGGGCATTTTTGCTTATGTAAGTGGTAATACAAAATTTGCAGAGTACCTCAATATTATGTACATACCCAACATTGGCGAACTGTCCATTTTTATTGCGGCATTCGTTGGGGCATGCATTGGTTTTTTATGGTACAACAGTTACCCGGCACAGGTTTTTATGGGAGATACAGGCAGCCTTGCACTCGGTGGAATTATTGCAGCACTGGCCATAATTGTACGTAAAGAATTATTGATACCCATTTTTTGTTTCGTGTTTTTGGTAGAAAATTTAAGTGTGATGATACAGGTAACTTATTTTAAATACACCAAACGAAAGTATGGCGAGGGGCGCCGGGTATTTTTAATGAGCCCGTTGCATCATCATTATCAAAAATTGGGTTATCACGAAAGTAAAATAGCAGTTAGGTTTTGGATTGTAACAATATTAAGTATGATAGTAGCAATAGCAACATTAAAATTAAGATAATAAAAAGGCCCTGTGGCTGGGTTAATGCTTTGGTGAAAAACCGCAACCTGGAATTTGTCAGCAGTTGACATTCTATGTTTTTCAATTTTGAACAAACAATATCTGTGAAAAAACTTTGTACGACCAGTAGAACCCTATACCCGTTAAATTCTATGCTTTTGAAGAACCTTTTTATTTAAGTAAAAGCACAGAGTAAGTATTTGGTAAATTCTATGCTGTTGAAAAACCTTTTTTATTTCGTTTAAAACGAAATGTATAAACAACATTGTAAAATGATGAAGCGGTTAGTCATATTGGGTGCAGGCGAAAGCGGAATTGGCGCAGCTATTCTTGCCAGGCAGCAGGGCTATGATGTTTTTGTAAGTGATGGCGGAGCAATAAAAGATAATTACAGAACAGAATTATCAATTAACAAAATTGAATTTGAAGAAGCAACTCATACAGAAGAAAAAATTTTAAATGCAGATGAAGTGATGAAAAGCCCGGGCATACCGGAAAAAAACGAACTCGTAAAAAAGATAAGAACAAAAGGCATTGCCATCATCAGCGAAATAGAATTTGCTTACCGCTATAAAGGCAACAGTAAAATAATTGCTGTAACAGGCAGTAACGGAAAAACAACTACTACCGCATTAATTTATCACATCTGCAAACATGCAGGCAGTAATTGCGCCATGGTGGGCAACATTGGTTATTCGTTTGCAAAACAGGTTGCACTAGATCCTAAACCTTTATACATAGCCGAAATAAGTTCTTTTCAGTTAGATGATATAAAAACTTTCAGGCCTGATGTTGCGGTGTTAACCAACATCACCGAAGATCATTTAGACAGGTATGATTACAAAATAGAAAATTATATCAGCAGCAAATTTCGTATTGCAATGAATCAGCAGCCCGGAGATGTTTTTATTTATTCTCTCGATGATGCCACAACAAAAAAATATATCAGCAACTATCACATTAAATCAATACTAGCCCCATTTACCATGAGTAAACCACTGCCGCAGGGTGCATACCTGATGAACGCAAAAATGCATTTGAAATGGAAGAACGAAGAAATGCAAATGAGTATTGAAGACTTTGCTTTAAAAGGCAAACACAATCAGTATAACAGTATGGCCGCAAGTTTAGCAGCATCAGCGGTTGATATTCGAAAGGAAAATATAAGAGAGGCGTTACAAACTTTTGAAAGCTTAGAACACAGGATGGAACCTGTTGCATCAATAAAAAATGTAGAATTTATTAACGACAGTAAAGCTACAAATGTAAACAGTACCTGGTTTGCATTAGAGAGTATGGAAAAACCTGTGGTATTAATTTTAGGAGGTGTAGATAAAGGCAACGATTATTCCTTATTAAAAGAATTAGTTAAGGAAAAAGTAAAGGCTATTGTTTGTATGGGTGCTGATAACAGAAAAATTCATGAAGCATTTGGAGATATAATGCCACTGATTGTAAATGCCACCTCGGCCAAAGAAGCAACAGAAGCTGCATTTCATTTTGCGGCAAAAGGCGATGTGGTTTTATTAAGCCCTGCATGTGCAAGTTTTGATCTGTTTAAAAATTACGAAGACAGGGGCAATCAATTTAAAAAAGCGGTGAAGGAATTATAAAGGTCTGACGTCTCGTCTGACCTTGTTAAAAAAGCTGTAAAAAAATAAAAGTTGAAATGAATAATTATAAAGCAAAAATAAAAAATTAATAATCCTCCGCCAGCTGGCGGAGATAGGGGTATGGCAAGTTTAATAAACATAAAAGAATTATTTACGCCAAACATCAGTAACAATTTGGTTAGTAAAACCAAAGGCGATCGTGTTATTTGGGGTATCGTTGTTATTCTTACACTGGTAAGTTTATTAGTAGTGTACAGCAGTACTGGTTCATTGGCTTATAAATACAGTAAGAGCAACGAAAGTTATTTGTTTAAGCAATTTGCATTTATAATTATTGGGTTGTTGGTTATATATTTTGCACACCGGGTTAATTATACCATTTATGCAAGGGTGGCCAAAATCTTATTTTTAATTTCTATACCATTAATGTTTTATACAACTTTTTTTGGAGAAGAGATTAATAAGGGCAGCCGCTGGATAAAATTACCGGTAATTAACATGACTTTGCAAACATCCGATATGGCAAAGCTGGCGCTGTTCATGTATTTAAGCCTTCAGCTGAGCCGTAAACAAAATGTAATTAAAGATTTTAAAAAAGGTTTTTTACCGATCATTACGCCGGTCATAATTATCTGTGCACTTATTGCCCCGGCAAATTTATCTACTGCTTTGCTGGTGGGTGCAACAAGTTTTATGCTCATGTTTATTGGGCGGGCAAATACAAAACACATGTTGTTATCAATAGCCATTGCTTTGATACCGGTAATATTTTTATTTACACTTGCTGTTACTAATTATGATAAAGCAGCCAATAAAGCAAAAGAATTACCTGCAATTTTTGATGCAGGCCGTGTAAAAACATGGGTAAGCCGCATACAAACATTTGTGTACAGCAGTAAAAATGATGAAACAGAAAAAACCTACCAGATTAACCAGGCAAAAATTGCTATTGCTAATGGCGGATGGTTGGGAAGGGGCCCCGGCAACAGCGAAGCAAGAAATTTTTTACCGCATTCTTACAGCGATTTTATCTATGCAATAATTATTGAGGAGTATGGTTTTTTTGGCGCTGCATTTATGGTTTTTATTTACCTGTTGTTTTTATACCGTTGTATAAGATTGTATAGAAAATGCCCTTTTGCCTTTGGTGCATTTTTGGCGCTGGCATTAAGCTTCACATTAGTAATTCAGGCAATGGCAAATATGGGAGTGGCAGTAAATGCATTCCCTAATACAGGTGTTACGTTACCGTTAGTAAGTATGGGTGGCAGCAGTTTTTTGTTTACCTGTTTATCAATTGGTATTATTTTAAGTGTTGCAAGAAATGTGGAGCAGTTAGAGCCAGCCCCCGCAGCCCCCTCCGCCCCCTGAAGGGGGAATTATTGATGTAGAAGCTTGGAAGAGAGTTGATGTAGTATTTGTTTAAATGTTGAAAGCAGTAAAGGTATTGAGTTTAATAAATGAATGAAGAAAAAAATGATAGTAATAATCCAGATTTGCCTTTAGGGGGCAGAGGTATTATTATCGCAGGTGGCGGCACAGGCGGCCACATTTTTCCGGCAATAGCTATTGCTAATGCCATAAAAAAATTGCAGCCGCAAACAGCTTTTTTATTTATAGGTGCAAAAGGAAAAATGGAAATGGAAAAAGTACCGCAGGCAGGTTTTGAAATTAAAGGGTTGGATATAGCAGGGTTTAACAGAAGTTCTTTGATAAAAAATATTGGCTTACCATATAAACTGGTAAAAAGTTTTTTCCAGGTGCGGCAAATTTTTAATTCGTTTCATCCAACAGCAGTAATTGGCGTTGGCGGCTATTCAAGTTATCCTGTATTGCGTTATGCCCAGTCAAAAAAAATTAAAACTTTTATTCACGAGAGTAACTCATTTGCCGGCAAAAGCAACATACTGCTGGGTAAAAAAGCCATCCGCATTTTTACCGCCAGCGATGGAATGGAAAAATTTTTTCCCGGGAATAAAATAATGCAGACGGGTAACCCGGTAAGGGCCGCCATATCGCACAGCACTTTAACAAGAGCGGAAGGTATCAGTTATTTTGGATTAGATCCACAAAAAAAAACTATTCTTTCCATTGGCGGCAGCCTGGGTGCAAAAAGCATTAACGAGGCGATAGATAAACACATCGACGAGTTTGAAAAAAATGATTTACAACTTATTTGGCAAACAGGTAAACCTTATGCCGAAAAGGGAAAAGAAAGAGCTGAAGGTAAAAGCAATATTTGGGTAAACGATTTTATTACCCAAATGGAATATGCTTACGCTGCAGCAGATTTAATAATAAGCCGCAGCGGTGCTATGGCAATTGCAGAAATATGTGTATCGAAAAAACCGGCGGTATTTGTGCCATTTCCTTTTGCAGCGGAAGATCATCAAACGGCAAATGCACAAAGTTTAGTTAATATAAATGCTGGCATAATGGTAAAAGATAATGAGGCGTTAGATAAGTTGGTAACAGCAATTGTCAGTTTATCTAGAAGTGAAAATAAACAACATGAATTAATTACTAACATCAGCAAACTGGGCATTACTAATGCAGATGAAATTATTGCTAAAGAAATATTGAATTGTATTTAAAAAATCCAGCAGGGATTGTAACAGAATGAAAGATGTAAAAGAAATTGTAGACTCGATGAAGAACTCCCCTTCAGGGAACGGGGGCAGAATTTATTTAATTGGTATTGGAGGTATTGGTATGAGTGCGCTGGCAAGATACTTCAATGCTAAGAATGTTACAGTAAGTGGTTACGATAAAACAGAAACTGCTTTAACAAAGCAGTTGGCAGCAGAAGGAATAAGAGTGCATTACGAAGATAATATTGAGTTCATTGATACAGATGCACAATTAATAGTTTATACACCGGCGGTTCCAAAAGATCATGCAGAATTAAATTATTACCTGGCACATAATTACGCTGTTGTAAAACGCAGCGATGTGCTGGGTGCAATTACAGGCAGCTCTTTTAATATTTGTGTAGCAGGTACACATGGTAAAACAACAACCAGTGCAATGGTGGCACATATCTTACAACACAGCGGTTATGGTTGTAATGCTTTTCTTGGGGGCATTGCAGTTAACTACAACAGTAATTTTTGGCCAAGTGAAAAAAATGTTTGTGTGGTTGAAGCGGATGAATACGATAGGAGTTTTTTGAAATTAAGTCCGGATGTAGCGATAATAACAGCAATGGATGCCGACCATTTAGATATTTATGGCACAGCAGAAAATGTAGAGCAGGCATTTATTGATTTTAGTACAAAGCTAAAAGACGGCGGTTTGTTGCTGAGCAAATTTGGACTAAGCAGAACAGCTGCATTAAAAGCATCGCATCATTTAACGTATCATTTAAATGATGTAAAAGCAAATGTATGTGCTGCTAATATAAAAATGAGTAACGGCAGTTACCGGTTCGACATAATTTATAAAAACCCGGTTGCCATAACCTGGAAATTAAATGAGGTAGAATTGAACATGGGCGGCATGCACAATATTGAAAATATGATTGCAGCCATTGCAGTAGCGCATCATTTAAATATTGAAGACGAAAAAATAAAAGCTGCAGTAAGTTCTTTTAAAGGGGTAAAAAGGAGGTTTGAGTATATAGTTAAAAATGAAAAACAAATTTTTATTGATGACTATGCACATCATCCAGATGAATTGAAAGCATTATTAACCGGAGCAAAAAAATTATTTCCTGATAAAAAATGTACTATCATTTTTCAGCCACACCTGTTTAGCCGCACCAAAGATTTTGCAGATGGCTTTGCAGAAAGTTTAGACAGTGCAGATGAAATAATTCTTTTACCCATTTATCCGGCAAGAGAATTACCAATGGAAGGAGTGAACAGCGAAATGATTTTAAATAAAATGAAAAGTACCAATAAAAAAGTGTTGCATAAAACTGAAATTTTAGACTGGATTAAAAATAGTAAAACAGAATTACTGATAACTGCAGGAGCAGGAGATATAGATACAGTAGTAGAACCAATAAAAAAAATATTAACAAACAGTAATTAATAAAACATAATCTTCTCCTTTTCCTCCCCTTTGGGGGAGATAGAGGCGGCCGGAATGAACAAACAAAAACGATACAGCATTAAAAAAATACTTTTTGCCATATTATGGTTAACTGTAGGAGTAAGTACAACTGTGCTGCTGGTAGCTGCTATTAAAAAAAATGATCTAAAAAAATGTAAAGATGTTGAAATAAAAATATCCGGTATTGAAAATACTGGCGGTCCAAAATTTGTTGATGAAGATGATATTTTAAATGCAATAAAAAATGTTTGCAAAACCAATCCCATTGGCCAGGCAATAGGCTCGTTCGATTTAAGAAAAATTGAAACAGAACTGGAAAAAAGTAAGTGGGTAAAAAATGCGGAGTTATTCTTTGATAATAATGATATCTTAAAAGTAAATCTGCGGGAGAGAGAACCTGTAGCAAGAGTATTTACAGCATCCGGTACATCTTTTTATATTGATACTGCATTAACGATGTTGCCACTAAGCGATAAATTTTCTGCAAGGCTGCCGGTGTTCACTGGTTTTCCTTCGGAAAATATTGTTTTATCAGCAGCCGACAGTAGTTTATTAAATGATATAAAAAATATCAGCATCGCCATTCAAAAAGATACTTTTAGAATGGCGATGATAGACCAGGTAGATATTACTGCGGAAAGAAATTTTGAAATGGTTCCTAAAATTGGTAACCAGTTAATTGTGTTTGGCGATGCAACTGATGCCGAAGAAAAATTTAATAAGCTGCAGTTATTTTATAAAAATGTAATGGTAAAAACCGGCTGGAATAAATACAGTGTAATTAATGTGCAGTTTAAAAACCAGGTGGTGGCAAAAATAAAAGGTGCCGAAGAAAAAACGGCCGACTCAATTAGAACAATACAAATAATGCAAATTATTGCATCCAATGCTGCAAAGCAGTCAGAAGATTCTGTACAAACAATTTTGCAGGATAATAATAACAATACTGCCGACAGCAGTATGATTCAGCAATCGATACAAAGAGAAGATAATTACGAAACATCACATCGTTTAAATAATTTACCTCCGCAGCCAACAACCACTCAGCCGGTAATAATTCCGGCAAACACTAATCCGTTACCCATTGTAAAACCTGCGGTTACAAAAACGGCAGCATCCAATCCAATTTCTTCTAAAAAACCAATAGCTGCAAAACCTGCAGTTGTAAAATCCAATCCAGTTAGCAAGAGTAATATTGTTGCTCCTGTTAAAAAACCAATCATCAATTCAGTTATTAAACCAATACCGGCAAAACCAAAAGTGGTAATGCCCAATAAAAATGATTATGCTCCTGTGCCTTAAAAGGGGAATGATTGTATAATAAAATATAAATAAGAAAATTAGAAAAATTTAATAGAAAAGATTAAATAAACATACACAAACATTCTTGTTCCTTTTTAAGGGGTAGGGGTACAAACAAAACATACAACTATGCATCACGAACAACCCATCATTGTAGGACTCGATATCGGCACCACAAAAATTGCTGCTATTGCCGGACGTAAAAACGAATACGGCAAACTTGAAATTCTAGGTTTTGGCCGTGCCAACAGTAACGGTGTACAACACGGCATGGTGTTAAACATCGATCAAACTATTAAGGCCATTGAAATGGCATTAAAAAATTGCTACGACAGTAACCCCAATTTAGAAATTGGAGAAGTGTATGTAGGTATTGCTGGCCATCATATAAAAAGTTTGCAAACACGTGGCGATATTGTAAGGCAAAGTATTGAAGAAGAAATTCGCCAGGAAGAAATTGACCGCTTAGTTGCAGATCAATACCGTACTTATATTCCTGCAGGAGATCAAATTATTGATGTTATTCCGCAGGAATTTACAGTAGATAATTTTCAAAATATCCCCAACCCCATTGGATACAGTGGTGTAAAAGTGGGTGCTAACTTTCATATAATAACCGGAGATAAAAATGCTATCCGCAACATTAACCGCAGTGTTGAAAAAGCAGGCTTGCAAACAAAAGATTTGGTATTGCAACCATTGGCTTCTGCAGCTGCAGTAATGTGCGACCAGGATTTAGAAGCTGGTGTTGCCATTGTAGATATTGGCGGCGGTACAACAGACCTTGCCGTTTTTTACGAAGGCATTTTAAAACATACTGCGGTTATCCCTTTCGGCGGCGAAAATATTACCAACGATATTAAAACCGGATTAGGGGTTTTAAAAACTCAGGCAGAGCAAATGAAAGTGCAGTTCGGAAGTGCATTGAGCGACGAAGCAAAATCAAATGCATTCATTACAATTCCGGGTTTACGTGGTATGGCGCCAAAAGAAATTTCTGTAAAAAATTTAGCAGGCATTATACAGGCACGTATGAGTGAGATAATGGATTTTGTTACTTATCATTTAAAACAGGTTGGGCTGGATACAAGAATGTTGAACGGCGGTGTAATATTAACTGGTGGAGGTTCTCAATTAAAACATTTAATTCAGTTAACAGAGTATGTAACAGGATTGAATGCACGAATTGGTTATCCTAATGAACATCTTGCAGCCGGCCATATTGATGAGTTGGCAAAACCCATGTACAGCACCTGTATTGGTTTAATATTAAAAGGCTACAATGATTATGAGAATAAAAACAAACAGTTTGAAGAAACTTTCAGAAAAGTGGAAGTGCCCGAAAGTTTGCAGCAGCAACCTGTTGACGAAACGCTTGATGTGGTGGAAGACACTAAAGCTGTAAAAGTTAAACAGCGCAAAACATTAAAAGGTTTTATGGATTCTTTTAAAATTGGATTGATAGATTTATTTAAAGAAGAAGAGGACGCAAAATTGTAGCCCCTCCTATCCTCCCCGGAGGGGAGGGAAATGGAGAAGATTATTTCGAAGACGCATAGGATAGCATAACATAATTAAAGATGAATAAAGAAATAATAGTATCCCGATAAAAATCGGGAAGTGACACAACAATGATGATTAAAGATTAAATGACCGTTTAAAAAAAAATTCTTAACTAACCCAATATTAATGTTCAGTACATATTTTTCCTTGTTTACTAATCGAAAATTAGGTGCTGTATAAATTCTAACAGTTCTTCAAAGTCCCCCTTAGGGGATTTAGGGGGCTTTAAAACAAACAACTATGATACATTTTGATTTGCCAAAAGAACAATCCTCCATTATTAAAGTGATTGGAGTTGGCGGCGGTGGCAGCAATGCAGTTAACCATATGTTTTCGCAAAACATTGAAGGTGTAAATTTTATTATTTGCAATACAGATGCACAGGCAATTGCATTAAGTAAAGTGCCTAACAAAATTCAGTTGGGGCCGCACTTAACACAAGGCTTAGGCGCTGGTGCAAATCCTGCCATTGGCAGGCAGGCAACCGAAGAAAGTTTAGAAGAAATAAAACGGATACTGGAAGTAAATACCAAGATGGCATTTATTACTGCCGGCATGGGTGGTGGTACCGGTACAGGTGGCGCACCAATCTTAGCAAAAATTTGTAAAGATTTAGGTATACTAACGGTGGGGATTGTTACCACTCCGTTTGCTTATGAAGGAAAGAAAAGAATTGCACAGGCAGAAGAAGGTGTGATGCTGTTGAAAAATCATGTGGATACTTTGCTGGTGATAAGCAATGATAAACTGCGCCACCAGTTTGGTAATTTAAAAATGAAAGAAGCTTTTGCAAAAGCAGATAATGTTTTAGCCACTGCAGCAAAATGTATTACGGATGTAATTAACAGCACCGGTCAAATTAATGTGGATTTTGCCGATGTATGTACAGTAATGAGTAATGGTGGTGTAGCAATTTTAGGCAGCGCATCTGCCGAAGGCGAAAACAGGGCACAGGATGCTATTGAAAATGCTTTGAACTCTCCATTGCTGAACGATAACGACATTAAAGGTGCAAAATGGATTTTGATAAATATTAATTCTGCTGAAGGCGAACATGAGTTTACCATGGATGAATTGGAAGTAATTCAAAATCATTTATTGAGTAATGCAGGAGAAGATACTGATGTTATTTTAGGTTTGGGTTACGATAATAGTTTAGGCAGCCAGATTGGTATTACATTAATAGCAACAGGTTTTGAACATAAGGATCCGTTTGAAAAAAAGGCAACTGTTGAAACAACAGAAGTAAAGAAAGATGACGATAAAATTGTGATGACACTGGAGATGCCGGTAAAAGAAATACCTGTTTTAAAAGTTGTAAAACCAATACAGCAACCCACTTTGCAATTTGAAGAAGAAGAGGATAAAGCCATTGCAGAAATAAGTGAAACACCCGCTGTGCAATTTGTTGAAGATGAAATGATGCCTAAGCTGGTAGAAACTAAAAGTGAAAAAATAAAAGTAGAACCACCAGGTAAAATTACTGGGGAAAAGCTTGGGGAAAAAATTGAAGAAGCGCCTGTGTTTTTTGAAATATCTTCGGCGAAAGATCAAACACCTGTAATAGCGTTTGATATACCCACAACTCCGGTACCCAGCGAAAAACCCGTTATTAAAACCAGCGTTCAAACAATTATTTCAACAAATAAAAATGCTAGCAATGCTCCTTCGTCGGGGGTTAAATTGGCGAAGCCTGCACAAATTTATGTGGAGGAACAGCCAGAAGCAAAATCCAATTCTAAAGAGGAGCTACTGCCGTTGCAGATAACAATCAAGGCCGACGAAACCGGGATTGAAGACATGCAGATGGTAGTTAAATCCCATCAAGCGGCGGAGGAAGAGCAACTTGTACAACAAACTCAGCCCATCATGATGTCCAATGTTGAGGATCTTGCACCGCAGGACGAAACAGAGGAACTTAGGCGCCGGGCTATAGAACGCATTGCGAAGCTGCGTAATTTGTCATTCAACATCAATGCAGCCGATCCGAATAATGAGTTTGAAATGGTTCCAGCTTACCTTCGCCGCAATATGGAATTACATAATTCTATTGCAGAAGTAGAAAATTTTTACAGCAACTACACTGTAAAATCCGACGATAATAACCAGGCGGAGATCAGCACCATCAACAGTTTTTTAGAAGGCAAAAAACCAGATTAAAGTATAGCAACATTTATTTAAAATTTATATTTATAGCCCTGCTTGAAAAAGCGGGGCTTTATGCATATATCCTCCGTATTTTTTTGCCAGGTAGCTAGGCGAAAAATTTGCAGCTAATAATATAATACCAATTGGACATTTAATCTACCTGCTAAAAATTGTCAGGTTGAGCTTGTCGAAACCGGGTGCAAGAGTAAACACGCCTTCCACAAGTTCAGGCTGACAATGTATTTTCAATGTCCAATTGGTATAACAGCAGTATGTATCAAACTAAAAAATAGTAGTAGCTTAAATATTGTTGCTGTTAATACAGGAGTTGCACCCATTAAAATTAAAAATTGCTTATGATTAAATTTTCCATTGATTTTATGGGTAAAATCCAAATAATTTCCACGCTAATCCGATAAAAGAATTTAATAAATATTTCACTTTTTATAATTTTAAGAGAAAGCGGACACAGTATTGTACACTGTTTGTTAATAAAAGTATAGCAAATATCATAAAATGATTAAACCGCCATACTAAAACAGAATTAAAAGCTTTAAAAAAACAGCTGAAATAAATTTGAAAGATTTTTTTAAATGATAATTACAAAAAGATATGAAGAATTAATTACTCAGGTTGAGGAATTGAAATCCCGGCTTAGGAAAGCCAATAATATTATTGATACTATCCGCTCGGTGCAAGCAGATGCTTTTATTGTGAAAAAAGATGAATTTATAAGTACAGCCAGCCACGAATTAAAAACACCAGTTACAAGTATTAAAGGATATGTGCAATTGTTGCAATACACTTTTAAAAAAGAAGGTAATACAAAAGCTGCCGGATTATTAAAAAGGGTAGATATGCAGGTAAATAAACTTGCAAATCTTATAAGTGATTTGCTGGATGTAAAAAAAATAAAAAACGGTCAATTGCAATATCATACCGGTTGCTTTGATCTTAATGAACTGGTTAAAGAAATTGCAGAAGAAATGGAAAACGTTTTAAAGGAGCATGTTATTGTAACAACACTTGGGCCTGTAAAAAATATTTATGGCGATAGAAATAAAATTGGCCAGGTAATAAAAAATTTTCTGGAAAATGCAGGCAAGTATTCTGTACCCGGCAGTTTAATAGATATTAAAAGTGTTAAAAAACAAAATTCAATTCTATTAACAGTGCAGGATTATGGCATTGGAATACCTGAAAAGCAGCAATCCAAAGTATTTGAAAAGTATTACAAGGTTGATGACGATAAAGAAAATACTTATTCAGGCCTTGGCCTTGGTTTATATATTTGTTCCGAAATTATTAAACATCATAATGGGACTATTGGTGTAAAAAGTGTAAAAGGTAAAGGGGCTGAATTTTATTTTAAATTACCTGCCGGTTAAAATTTAATTATTATAATGACAAAAGAAAAAAAAATATTTATTGCCGATGATGATCCCGACATTTTAGAGATATTGTCTTTAATGCTGCGTACCAATAAATACAATGTGCAGGCAAGTACTAATGCCAATGATATATTTAAATACCAGGAAGATTTACCAGATTTAATATTGCTGGATATCTGGATGTCGGGGTTAGATGGCAGAGAAATATGTAAACGTTTAAAAGAAAATAAATTAACTAAAAAAATTCCTGTAATATTTGTTTCGGCCAATTCCAATATTGAAGAAATAACTCACCAGTATAAAGCACAGGGTTATATCGCTAAACCTTTTGAAATGAAAAAACTTTTAAAGGAAATTGATGTTGTTTTATACAAAGACAATTAATTAAGCAAGTACACGAAAATATTTTTATTACTTTCAGCCTGATAATAACTTCAATTTAAAATTTGCTCTCTTTTTTAAATGTGTGAATTGTATAAGTAAAATTTTAAATTATATAAGGGTTATACATAATATTGAAATACCTTTCAAGTTAAGTATTTATTTATGATGTATAAAAATTTACAAAGCATTACCAAAAAACTAAACGGCACATTTAAAAAAAATACTGCTTTGCAAGGTGATAATCTACGCTATCTGGCTTTTGATAATGCAGCACAGGCAAATATTATTACTGCTGCCAATACAGGAAAAATAATAACCGTTAACAGCGCCGCCTGCAAACTTTTTGGGTATTCTAAAAAAGAACTGGTAACTAAAAACCGAACAGATATTTTTGATATAAGAGACAGCAGTTTTAAAAAATTACTGAAACAAAGAAAAGAAGAAGGAAAATCTGTTGGATTGATAACTGCAATAAAAAAGAGTGCTAAAACATTTACCTGCGAAATTACTTCTGCAGTTTTTACAGATCAGAATGGAAGAAAAAGAGCGATTACAACAGTTGCAGATATAAGCCCCAGAATTTTATTGCAAAAGGAAATTGACAGTAAAAAGGAAAAGGTTGTTGCAGATAATATCAGTATCGCTAAATTAACACAAAAGGAAATTGACATAAAAAAAGAAAAAACTGTAGCAGCTAATATAAGTATTGCTAAATCAACACAAAAAAAAATTGATATAAAAAAAGAAAAAGTTGTAGCAGCTAATATTATTCTTGCCCGTGCAAAATCTGATGCCAGGGTTGTAGAAAATAATAAATGGATAAAAAGTATTGCCAAAACATCGTACGATGTAATGTGGGACTGGGATACCGCTACTAACCAAATTTATGCAGGCGATAGTATTGAAGAAGTGTTTGGCTACAAAGTGCAAAACAATACGATAAGCTTTTCAGATTTTCTGAAGTGCCTTCTTCCCGCTGAAAAAAGTATTGTAGAAAAAAAAATATTGAAAACACTCGGTTCTTCAAAAAATAGCTGGAGTGATTCATACATGCTCAGGCGAAAAGATGGCTCAATAGCTGAAGTTACCAGCAGGGGAAGTATTTTGAGAGATGAAAAAGGTAAGGCGGTTAGATTAATAGGCGCTACGAAAGACATAAACAGGCTGCAGCAACTGGAAAAAAAACTGAGAGATCAAATTATAATACAGGAAGAACAGCGCAAAAAATTTTTGCTTGCTGCAAAACTTTCTTTTGATGTGATATGGGACTGGGATTTAAAAACTAATGAAGTTTTTTTAGGTGATGGCTTTGAGGAATTGTTTGGCTATGTAATTAAAGATAATAAAGGTAATATGATTACTGACTGGGTAAATTATCTGCACCCTGATGATAAAGAAGCGATAACAATAGAATTGCGAAATACTATTGCATCTGCAGCGGCACATTGGGAACATGCTTACCGTGTTACCCGTGCCGATGGATCTATTGCTAAAGTATATGTAAGGGCAAGCATCATCAGGCATGCAGATGGTAAAGCACACAGAATGATTGGTGCTATGCAGGATTTATCAAGACAAAAAATACTGGAAGAAAAATTGGAACTTGAAATTAAATTAAAAGGGCTGCAAATTGCCGAAGCTGCGGAAGATGCAAAGGAAACAGAAAGATCGGATATTGGTAAAGAGCTGCATGATAATATTAACCAGTTACTTGGTACATCAAAAATGTATATTGAAATGGCAAAGCGGGGCGGAGCAAACAGCCACATGTATTTAAACCGCTCTACTGAATACACACTTTCTGCTATTGAAGAAATTAGAAAATTATCAAAGGGACTTATTACTGATATTATTAAAAATATGGGGCTTGCTGAAGCAATAGAAAAACTTGCTGCAGATATGATGGAAGTTAACCCTGTAAAAATATATTTTTCGCTAAAAAAATTTACCGAAAATAGCGTGACCAATAAATTAAAATTGAACATTTTAAGAATGGTGCAGGAACAGTTAAATAATATTTTTAAGCATGCTAAGGCAAAAGAAATATGGATAAGCCTTACAAAAAAACAAAAAACGATTTCGCTGATTATTACAGATAATGGTATTGGTTTTAATACTGCTGTAAAACAAAACGGTATAGGAATTGAAAATATCAAAAACAGGGCAGTGTCTTATAATGGTACAGCCAATTTTGTTTCTCAGCCGGGTAAAGGCTGTGTTTTAACTGTAACCATTCCTTCAGAGATATAAATTTTGTGGTCTATCAAAAAATAGTTGAAGGCTTTATAATTCTACTACCAACAACTCAACAAAAACATTTTTACTTTTTAACAGATAGTTGTTTTTCATTTTAATAAATGGTATAATGGATTCTCATTTCTTGATTCCGCTTAATTCGAAATTATGCGCAAGATTAAACGAATATTTTTTGTATTTATAATTCCTGCCTCATTTGCCTGGCGGTTTTACTGCTTCCATCGTGGCTCCATCCGGGGGGCATAAATAAATATTTTAGGCGGATGCTTAATGGCAACTTTTTTGTAACATCTTTACCAATATTTTGCCACTCGTGAAAAATTATTTTAAGTGGATGATTGCTGTTAATCACAGTTTTTGTAAGTCCGTATTTTACAGGCTCTCCTTTTATTTCTTCCTGAAATGTTCCCAATATTTTATCCCAGATAATGAGGCACATGCCCATGTTTTTATCTAAGTAAATAATATTGCTTGCATGATGCACCCTGTGGTGGCTGGGACTTACAAAAAAAACTTCAAACCAACGCGGCATTTTGTTTATGTATTGTGTGTGTACCAGTATGCCATAGGTTTGTGTAATGGAATACATAAAAACAATATCCACAGGATGAAAACCAAATAATGCCAGAGGAATAAAATAAAAAAACCGGTACACCGGCTGTAATACAGATGAACGGAAACCTGTGGTAAGATTAAACTCTTCTGATGAATGGTGTGTAATATGTACTGCCCAAAATATACGGCAATAATGATCTATACGATGCTCAATGTAAAATGTAAAATCTTCTAAAATAAATAATGCAAACCAGTAGAAATAAGCATTTTCGATTTTAAAAAAATGATGTTCAAAACTCCAGGTAAGTATGCTGATGTAAAATAACCAGCGCAAAAACAAATCGAGACCTGCATTTACCAGGGTGAGGTAAACATTTTGCAGTGTAGCTTTTAAAGAATAAAATTTTTTTTGCTGCCAGTTGCTCAATAAAATTTCTGTACCAATTAAAATGGTATAAAAGGGAACTGATAAAAGTATAAACAATGTTTCCCTTGCAGACTGCATAGACAATTGTATGTTGAATGGTTAAAGTTGGATGTCTGATTTATGATGTCAAATGTCTGTAGTTTGATACTGGATTTGTAAAACAAATCAAATCACTGTACTGCTACTTAAATCAGAAATCTAAAATCAGAAATCAGAAATTGCCTACACTGCCATTATTTCTTTTTCTTTTGCAGCTAAATGTTTTTCTATAAGCCCAATAAATTTATCGGTAATATCCTGCGCCTCTTTTTCGGCATCTTTACAAATATCTTCGCTAAGGCCTTCTTTCTGTAATTTTTTTATAGCTTCTATATTATCCCTGCGTATGTTGCGTACGGCAATTTTTGCTTGCTCGCCTTCGTTGTTACAGCGTTTTACCATTTCCTTTCTTCTTTCTTCGGTAAGGGGTGGTAAAAACAAACGTATTACGGTGCCATCATTTTGCGGATTGATGCCAATATTGGCCATAGTGATTGCCCTTTCAATTGCCTGTAGCATATTTTTTTCCCAGGGCTGTACCGAAATAGTACGGGCATCTAATACAGATACATTGGCAATTTGATTAATGGCTGTGGGGTTGCCATAATAATCTGCCATAATACCATCCAGCATTGTGGGGTTGGCTTTGCCTGCACGTATTTTAACCAGCTCTGTTTCCAGGTGGTTAATGGCTTTATTCATTGATGATTCTGTGTCGCTGAGTATTTTATCTAATCCTTCGGCCATAATTATAAATATTAGGTGGCTGCAAAGCTATAAAAAAGAACCGTTATTTACGGTATACATTTAAAATTAACGGTACATAAAATAAATGCATTTTTATTTTATATGCTGTTTAAAAATAAGTAAAATGAAAAATGAAATGAAGGCAGCAAAAAATTAATCAGCCTCCACACTTTCGGGGGCAAGCGAAAATATTTTGCGTGGCTTTATAATATTGTTATTGGTGGCTACAGTATTATTATTTGCTACAGTTTTGTTTTTTGGACGGCTGTAATAAATAATACCAATAAATGTGAAAGCTGAAACCAATAAAATACCGAGTAAAGTTGTAGTTCCCAAATGGCGTAAAAAATAAGCTGATGCAATAAAAATAATATTAACCGATACACAGGTAAAAGTTACCATGCGGTGGCTAAAGCCAATATCTAATAAAAAGTGGTGTACATGTGTTCTGTCGGGGCTAAAAGGAGAGCGGCGGTCTAAAATCCTTAAAGTAAAAACCCTTAAAGTATCAAAAAGAGGAATCATTAAAATAGCAAAACCAATTGCAGGCGATGCTTCTAATGCGTATGCAGCGGCAGGGTTGCCGGCAATATTAATAAACTTAATAACTAAAATGGCATTCACCAGGCCCAATAAAAGAGAGCCGGTATCACCCATAAATATTTTTGCAGGAGAAAAATTATAAATTAAAAATGCAATAATACTGCCCGAAAGTGCAAACGCCATCACAGCATAAGTTAACTGGCCTGCAATAAAAAAGTAAGTGCCAAATACAAGTGTAGTAAGTACACCAAGGCTGCCCGCCAGTCCATCTACACCATCAATTAAATTAAAAGAGTTGGTAATAACTATAATGGTAAAAATAGTAAGTATAATACTTGCAATATGGGGTATTTCGTAAATGCCTAAAAAGCCGTGCATATTAGATAGCTGTACGCCGCCAAATTTTATAACAATACCTGCTGCTATTAACTGGCCTATAAATTTTTTACTGGCCGATAAAACCAGAATATCATCTTTAAGGCCTAAAAAGAAAATAACTGTTGCAGCTGCTGCAAAATATTGTAATTCGGAACCAATACCAGAAGGAACACCCATTAATGTAGCAATAATAAACCCTGCAAAAATGCCAAGGCCACCTAAGGTTGGGATAACTGTTTTATGAACTTTGCGTTCATCAGGCTCATCAAATAATTTTTTATCCTTGGCTACCTGAATAATAATAGGTATTGCAAAAAAAGTTATTAAAAAAGCCAGGGCCGCACTAAGTAAGATATTATCCATTCAATTTATTTAATGGCATTTATTATGCTGCAAAAGTATTAAATATGTTTTAAGTAACCTTAATATTTTAAAGAAATACTTATAACTTTTGGGTAAGACCCAACTTAATGCCAGAAAGCTGCCTCATATTTAATTTCGGGAGAATTTGCTTAAAAAATCGTTTTCCCGTGATTATTTTTAAAATAACGGAAAAATTATAAACTTATTATTAACTATTTAACCAAACAGCCGTTTTTTAATTTTTCTGTAAATTGATTTAGAGTAGGTTTGCAGCGAAAAAATAGTTTAAAACTTTAATTCTTAATAATAAAATTAATCATCCAAATGAATAGTTTACCCGAAATAGCATCGCAAATACGCAGGGATATTGTACGCATGGTTCATGGTGTGCAAAGTGGCCACCCCGGCGGTTCTTTAGGCTGTACCGAATATTTTACTGCCCTGTATTTTAATATTATGAAACACAATCCTGCATTTAATATGGATGCTGCCGGCGAAGATGTGTTTTTTTTAAGTAACGGACATATATCTCCCGTGTTTTACAGTGCCCTTGCCCGTAGTGGTTATTTCCCGGTTAAAGAACTGGCCACATTCAGAAAATTAAACTCCCGTTTACAGGGGCATCCTACCACACATGAGCATTTGCC
>NZ_JANPCM010000084.1:0-2514 GCF_031430955.1 Ferruginibacter sp. | reverse complement strand
TTTTTCCAGCCCATTTTTGTACCGTATCTCTGCATTCTTAATCATAAAGTCAAGCAGTTTTTCATTTTGCTCCACTATCACCAATTTTTTTTTAAGGATTATCCATTCATAATAAAATCTTTTGGCATCATTGATTAATTCTTTGAGTGTGGATTTCTTTTTTTCTTTTTCTAAAGAAGACATGGCCTGCATATAAGCGGCATCTGCATTTTGTTTTTTTTTGTTGGGAATCATTTGCTGGCCCCCAATCATATACTGGCCCATGCCCGGCTCGCCCTGGTCGCCTTTTTTCCACATGCCTGGATTATACGGAGTCATCCACAGGCCGGTGGCAAACTCAGGTGGCATCCAGCTTTTAGCGCCTTTGGCAGCTTCATCCATTGAGCGTATTTCATTGTTGTACATTTTTATAAAAGGATGCGATTGGCTGATGCTGTCTATGATGGCAGGGAGGTTTAATGTTTGGGCTGATACAAATTTTCCAGAAAGAAAAATAGCCAATATTAAAATTATTCTCTTCATAATATACATTTTAAGAACAACAGTTTTATTAACCTCACCCTCCTTCTCCCTCTCCTTGAAGAGAGGAAGCGGTGCATTAGATTCTTTACTAAACATTTGTTCTTCCATTTTTTTCATTTTTTCTTTATTGAACTTTTATTGACATTTTATTTATTTATAACAATTTTTAAGTACAACAATTTTTATTGTTTTGAATGGGTGGACAGGCTACTGAACCATAAGAACAAAACACACAACAATCGCCTTGCTTTGGTTTTAATATTGTTTTACATTTTTCGCAGGTATAAAAATATTGACAGGCATCGGCAGGCATTTGTTCCTCTTTTTGATGGCCGCAATGGGGACAGGTGATGGTTGATGTTAATATTATTTGCATATTGTTTTTATTTTGAATCATATTGATGTTGGTTTTTAAACCTTGGTATAAAACCTGCTTATCTGAATAATCCTAACCTTATTTCATTTCGATTTTAATAAAGTAATAAGGTTTGTTCGTTTTGAATTTTATTCTTTTTCCCTAATAAGGTTTGTTTACGTTTTTTAAATACTCATTATTTAATCTACTCCATAATTAATGATCGTTGATGGTATGCCGTACAAGAGAGTGACACAACAATGTTGCCATGAAACGCCTTTGCCAGAACAATAAAGAAACGTACTCATTTTTATTTCATCGAATAGCAAAATAAATTTCATCGGGTTTGTTTTTATTCTTTCACATCAATCAATTCTACTTTTCCTTTTCTTTTTAATTCCCGTTCTTTTATCATTTCAAATATTACCGGTGTAATGAGCAATACATAAATGGTAGAAGTAATGGTGCCGCCAATTAAAGGGATGGTGATGGGCCGCATAATATCGCTGCCTACACCGGTGGCCCATAAAATAGGAATAAGTCCAAATAAGCCTACAGACACCGTCATTAATTTTGGCCGCAATCTTTTGGCAGAGCCTTCTATTACAAATTCCCGGATGATGGCAGGTGTGAGTGTTTCTTTGCTGTTGCCATGTTTGGCCACCATGTTCTGCATGGCTTCATTCAAATAAATGGTCATGAGCATAGCGGTTTCTATGGCCATACCAAACAACGCAATGAAACCAACGGCCACGGCTACAGATAAATTAACGCCATAAAAATATACCATAAACACACCGCCAATTAATGCAAACGGAACGGTTATCATGGTAACAAAAGATTCTTTAAATGAGTGATATGTAAAATACAATACCATAAAAATGATGACGAAAACGATGGGCATTATCATCTTTAAAGTTCTGTTGGCACGTATCTGGTTTTCCCACTGGCCGCTCCATTCCAAAAAATATCCTTTGGGTAATGCAGTGATCATCTGGTTTAATTTCTTTTGTGCTTCTTTTACGGTGCTGCCTAAATCCCTTTCTCTTACGTTAAATAAAACAGTACCCCGCAGCATGGCATTTTCCGAATTAATCATGGGCGGGCCATCACTTATTTTTATGTCGGCTACGGCTTCCAGTGGGATGGGCCCAAAATTCATGGTTTGCACCTGCAATCTTTTTAATGCGCCGAGGTTATTTCTAAAATCCTGGCCATAACGTGCATTTACAGAAAAACGCTGGCGGCCTTCAACGGTGGTTGTTAGTTTCATTCCACCCAGGGCAATTTCTACTACAGCATTTACATCATCTACACTTAAACCATAGCGCCCAATCTCATCCCGTTTTATTATGATATCAATATATTTGCCACCGGTAATGGGTTCTACATACAAATCTTTTACACCATCAATTCCTTCCAGTTGTTTTTTTATGTTTTGTGCAAAAGAATAAATGCTGTCTAAATTTTGTCCGTACACTTTTAATCCTACATCGGTTCTTATACCGGTACTAAGCATGTTGATACGGTTTATGATGGGCATTGTCCAACCGTTCGTTATACCCGGTATCTGCATTTTAGCATTCAGTTCATTAATGATATCATCTTTGGTAATATCTTTTCTCCATTCACTTTTA
>NZ_JANPCM010000083.1:0-7683 GCF_031430955.1 Ferruginibacter sp. | reverse complement strand
TTATCATCAATTATTTTATCACTGTTCAAATCAGCAAACCTTACATCTCCACCTTTAAAAGGAACTAATGTACCGTCAGATTTTTTTATACTTAAACCTTCTGCGGCGGCTACTGCATCAGAAACATACACCCCGTTTGCCTTATGACCATAAAATTCATTGGGCGAACCATTAACCTGTGTTATATAAGTAGCGCCCCCAAATGAAGTGATAATTTTATCGGTGGGTAATTTTGTAACTGATGAAATGTATTTACCCAAATTAAAACCTGCATCCCATTTAAAATTCATTTTATTAATTAGCCGTGCTGTTGCTGATATTTCGTAACCGGTGGTTTTTAATCCACCACTGTTAGTAACCACATAATCAAAACCACTGGCTGTAGGTGTGGGTTCGTAAACAATTAATTTATTGGTTTTATTTTTATATACATCAAAACTAAATTGTAATCTTTCATCAAGCACCGCAACATCTAAACCTACATTTAATTTTTTTACTTCCTCCCACTGCAGCTGGTTATTGGCAAGGCCATTGCGTACCAACCCCTGCATACCTAAAAGATTTTGCGAAGTATAAGTTTGCTTTGAAGTATAATTACCAATATCATCATTACCCGATAAACCATAAGAGGCCCTGAGTTTTAATAAATCCAATTTACTTTCTGCCATTGCTTTTTCTGCAGAAATTATCCATGCTCCTGCAATGGATGGAAGAATTGAAAAAACTTTAGAAGTAAGGTCCAGCCCTTTTTGAACATGATCGCCGAAACGGCTGGACGCATCCATTGATAAATTAGCAGATAAAAAATATTTATCTTTAAAAGAATAATCTGTATTAAAATAAGTGCTGAACCATTTTGCTTCTCCAATGTCGCCTCCAATTCTTCTTAAACCATTTACACCGTTACCCACACTAACTAATTCGTCAATAGCAGAGTTATAACCTAATCCGTAATCCTGTTCAGTTTTATCTTTTAAATACCTTACACCTGCAATTGCAGAAAAAGAATGTATTTTTTTGGAATTTGTTGTGAAAGTTAGACGGCTGTCGTTATACAAAGAAAAAAGTGAAGTAACCTGTGAGCCCAGCCTGTTAAAAGCAACAGAGGTTGGAAGTGAATCAGGCGTTACACCTTTGCGTGGTATAAAAAAGTTTTCCCGAACCTTGTTGTAAATAATGCCAATAGTTGTTGAAAATAAAAGCTGCTTGTTTATTTCGTAATTAAATCCTATTGAGCCAAAAAAGCGATAGGCTTTATTTAAACCAACACCCTTATCAGTTATTGCTAAGGGGTTACTGATATTTAAAGTGTCCCTGTCGGTAAGTGTTGGGGACTCTATACCAAAAGCAGATACATCGTTGGTACGCAAAAAAGGAGCTTTAACCAAGGCTAAAAAAAGTGGGTTTGTTTTTGCTGCATTACCCTGGTCCCTTACATTTTGTTCGGAAAAAGTAAAAGCTAAATTAGTAGTTGCTGTCATTCGGCGGCTTAAATTAAGATCGCCATTAAACCGCATATTATATTTGGAAAAGTCGGTATTTTTTGTAAGCCCGTCGTTATTTAAAAAACCCAGCGATATGGCATACTTTGCGATATTATCACCACCGGTAACTTTTAAATAAATATTTTTTGTGTACGTTTTTTTCATCACCAGGTTTTGCCAGTTGGTTTGGTTATGATAAGCATAATAATTGGAGGTGGATGGATCGTCGTTCATATAAGGCTGGTTCTGAATTTCTGCATCGCTCATACCTTTTGTTTTTAAAATTTCAGAAAGATATGTTCGGTAATCAGCAGCCTGCATAACAGGTAAATTTTTTGGAACAGCATTATAACCTCCGTATGCAGCAAAGTCAATTTTTGTTCCTAATTCTTTTGCCCTGATGGTAGTTATTATTATTGCACCATTGCCGCCTTTAGTTCCATAAAGCGAAGACGCATCTTTCAACACAGTAAGGTTATCAATATCCCTTACGTCAATTGTAGATAAAGGATTGGTATAATTATTAGAAATAATTGAACCCCCAACATTAGTATTATTAAAAATAATTCCATCCACAATTATCAATGGCTGGTTGGTAGCGTATAAAGAATTAATACCTCTTAAAAAAAGCGCTGCGCCAATATTTTGTGTACCACTGCGGCGTATTGCATGCAGGCCGGCAACTTTTCCCTGTAAATATGAATCAGGAGTTTCGTTAAACCTGTTCCACCCATCTGTAACATTAATACCTGTTACCGCATAAGGTGTAAGCGTTTTAGTTACATGGCCCGTTGGTAAAACAACTGCATCAGCAGCAGAAGAAAAGCCATCTTCGTACATTAAAATTTTTAAAGTACTTAATCCTTTTACTGCAACATCCTTTGGTTGATAGCCATCGCCTTCCAGTAATAAATTTACTTCTGCCGCAGGAAGTTTAATTGAAAAATTACCATTGCTGTCAGTAAGTGCAGCAGCAAATGTTTTGTAGGTTAACCTTATACCACGAATTGGTTTTTGACTTGCAGCATTCAAAACTGTTCCTGTTACCGTAAATACTTTTGCAGCAACAGGCTTTCCAAATTTTTGTGCATGCACAAAAACAAAAGCAGTAATTGCAACAGTCAGGGTAAATAATTTTTTAAAAATATGCATGATAATAAAATAATAAACTTTGATAAAGATATTTTTATGGTATGGGTACTAATCTAATATAATCCAGTGTAAACGGGCCAGTGGTAATTGCAGTTAACCTCCAGTCTAATGTGCCGTATTTTGTATTGGTGATGGTGCCTAAATTTATTTCGTTATATGCACCAACCGCAGTGTGTAAAGGAACAGCATGTGTTAAAGTACCCTGTAAAGTAAATACATTACCCGCCACATTCCAGGCTGTAATTGTCTGACTGAACGCAGCTGTTTGAAAATCGTTGGTTGCTTTTGCATACACCTGGTACTTTATAGAAGGAGTTTCAGTTCTTCTGTAAAAAGAATAAAAAGTTGTTACGCCGTGCCCGGTAACAACAATATCAGAAAAATTGAAACCTGTTGCAGGGTTTAAGCGAACACGGTAATTGGTAAAAGCCGTTTTATCATTTTGTAAAAAGCCAGAAGGGGATTCACCTTCAATAATTACCGGCAGAAATTTATTTACAGTAGGCACATCCAATTTACTCAAGATGTACACATAGCCATTACTCATTCTTTTTACATCTACTACAAATGCATTATTAACAGGAACGTTTACACCAAATTTTGAAACTAATGGCTGTGGTATTGAAAAGGGACCTTGATAAACAGCTTCGTAAGCAAGGTCTTTAACCACGTTCCATCTTGTTAAACTGTCGGCAGTTGCTGTTACACCAGTGGCAAAATAATTTTTTAAAGAATCTGCTTCCAGTATAAAATTTGCATCCTGCATTACAAAATAAGTGTACTGCTTATCTTCTCTTTTTAAATCAAACACCCTGTCGTTAAAAGTATTTCGCAGTACAATACCAGTGCCGGGGCGGTAAACGGGTTGGCCGGTAATAACACTTATACTGTCAATAATTGCTGTTGCAGGATCGAAGCCATTAAAATTCAGCGATACTACATAAGCGTTTTGTGCATACTGTGCCGTAGTGGTATTTACAAACTCCCAAATATTTTGCAGTGGCGGCACCATTGCTTTAATAGTGTGCAGTACGCCGTTACTTACATATTTATCAGTTGTTGCAAGGCCTGCCTCATCAAATTTTATGGTATTAAAGTTATTGTATTTCCCTCCCAGCATTTGAATACGAACTGTTGTTGCTACATCTCTTACAAAATACAATTGATTAGAAATATGATTTAAGATGAATGCTTTTAGTTTTACTTTATCGGTCACTACTGCAGGGTCAATGGTTTGCAATGCTGCATTGGTTGGTGCCCAAACTGTAAATGTTTTGGTAGCCTGCAGTGTAGAGTCTAATCCGGCAAGGCCAACATATTCCCTGAATTTACTTATATCGGGATTAGATGAAATTGCCTGCAGCAAATTTTGTGTCAGATCCTGCTGAGCAATTGCTGTATGATCTTTCCATTTATTACACCCTGTAATTACAAGTGTAAAAAATAAAATTATCCCTGTTATATTTTTTTTATGATACATCACTACTTATTTTTCCTGGTTTATTTATTGTTTTAAAAAAACTGTAAAGAGCCATCAGAAGCAAATCTTGGTAAATATTGATTTTGATTAATGGGAATAAAATGAAACATATCCAAAAAGTCGGAAGGGTTTCCAGTACCGGCCGCAGGCAGCGAACGTAATGTTATTTTATGCCTGTCTGTAGTGGTCACATCTATTACTCCTAAAAACTTACCTGTCATAAATTGTGTGGTACTGGTCGAATATTTTTTCCATCCCAATGCTTCTAATTCACCATCGGTTAAATTAGGCCGCTGTTCGCAAAAATTAAACGGCCTTGATAAACTAACGCCATCATACTCTACCTGCACCGGCATATTGCTGCCACCGGGTAAACCAACCGTGCCCGAACCCTTAGCCGCTCTGTAACAAACCCATACTTTATATCTTCCTTTAATAATTATCGGTGTTTTAAATTCTATCCAGTTATGGCGTGATGTATTGCCCATTGGCACACTTAAATAATCGCCCCAAAAAACATTAACGGAAGATGAGGTAGTGTAAGCATAGTCCATAGTATTAACCGGGTTGTTCCAGGTCATATCTTTTATAGCTCCGTATGCAAAACTAAAATTTGCCCTTCTGAAAACAGCCGGTAATTTTCTTACTTCAGGAAAATCAGCAACATCCCAATATACCGCTGTAGGCTGGCGGATTTTTGGTGCAAAATGCGCCAGTGCTGTATGCAACACACCTGTTGTTGCAGATAGATCGCTGGTGGTGCGTTCCAGCTCCACTCCTTTTTCGTGTACCCCATTAAAATCTAAATCGTTAATTAAAACTTTTACATCATCTAATTTTGATGCCAGCACTTCTAATGGTGCTAATGTAGGATGAGAACTTGCGGAAACTATATCTGCAAGATATCTTGGATCGGGAATGATGTGATATTTTACATAAATATTCAAACTGTCCAAAGGATTTAATGGATTACCTGTGTTGGAATATTTTGCTTTTAATGCGGCATAACTTGCAATATTAGAATCTAAAAGTGCCTGGTTGGTTTCTGCTAAAACAGTGTACCATTTTCTTAATTTAGGATCGGTACTGTTGATAGTATTTATAGTGTCGTAATAACCTGTTGCCTGCAATGCCTGTTTAAAAATTGATAACCTTGTATCTGCAGAAATTAATTCAGCAACTGTTTTTGATGCAGGTTTTAAAACCCTGTCTATTTCATGAATTAAACCATTACCCGTTTTAATATTTGCAGAAGTTACAGTGCCCTGCCTGTTTATTAATATTGTAGAAACACCGGCGTTGTTTACCACTGCCGATACCAGGTATTGCCCGTACATGGTTATTGTTGGCAGTTTACCATCTTTAAATGAAGCAGTAGTTAAAGTATCTTCCATCAAATGGATCTTTACAATACTTTGAGCTTCTGCCTCGGTTAATGAACTTAAAGTTTTATTAACGTCCGTTAAATAAAGTTTAACGGCTTCATCCGTAGGTACAAACATAGTGTATGACCCATATGCATTTAAAAAACCTGCGTAACCAGATTTATCTACTATTGCAGTAATAGATGAATATTTATCAGGCTTGGATTTTATGTAACCGTAAATATTAAGATCGGTAGTAGTGCCTTCTACAAATGTTATTTTTTTACAACTGCCGGTGTAAAAAATTATAAGCAGGCCAACTATTGCTGCAACCGGAATGCTTAAATATTTTTTCATACGCTTAGTTTTATTTTTTTAAAAACAATTTATTTATAAAAAGGATTTTGCACCAATGCTTTATTGGTGGTTAATTCATAAGAAAAAATGGGCAGGTAATGACAATTTTTATCTTTAAATTTTGCTATAGCAGATTGCTGGCGGTTAGGCGGTACAGTGCCTGCAACTACATCAAGTAAAATATCTAACCGTTGATAATTGTTTCTACGGGCATTTCTTAAAAGGTCGTACCAGCGCTTGCCTTCAAAAGCAAATTCCCTCGCTCTTTCTCTTAAAATATAATCTGCTATGGCTACTTTATCACTTGGTGCAGGGTTTGCCGCTGTTGCAATTAAAGCCCTTGCCCTTGCCCTTATAAAATTTACAATGTCAATAGCTTCCTGCCCATTGCCCAATTGATTTTGTGCCTCTGCTTTCATTAATAAAACATCTGCATAGCGGTACATTATCCAGTGAGCATAAGATTCTTCTGCTGCACGGGTAGCACTGTTGGCACCTGAATTATTTAACCCAATATACTTCCATATTACCTGGTCGGTTGCCCTTACTGCAGCACCATCGGCACGTATATCATATTTTAAAGGATCAAGAAAATCAACCGTATATATTTCATCCATTACAATAGAGCTGGCCAAAAACCTACGACCGATTGTATTAAATATGGGATAAAAAGGATTCAATTTTTGCTGATCAAACTGTAATTCAAAAAGGCTTTCGTTACTGTTGCCGTTTACATATAAAGTTTGATACCAGATATTAGCATCGCTGCCGTTTACTAACCCAAACGAACTTGTATTGATAATTTTATTGCATGCTGCCACACACTCGGGGTATTTTTCTAACCACAAATAAACGTCGGCCTGTATTGCATTGATAGTAGCCTTTGTTATTTTTCCTTTGTTAGATGCCTTATCGCCATAATCTGTTACAGCAAATGTTTCTGCTTCACTTAAATCTTTCAACACCTGTGCAAGCACTTCTGTTTGAGAACTTTTGGGCAATGAAACAATATCTTTATCGCTTGATGTAGATTTTAATTTTAGCGGCACCTGGTCGAAAGTGCGTACCAAATAAAAATACATTAAAGCCCTTATTGCTTTTACCTCTGCAATTGATTTATCTAATGCTGCCTGTGTAAATGTTGCATCCTGTGTTAAAACACCCGGTGCAAAATCAATAACAGTATTACAGTAATTTATAGTTTCGTAAATACCACGCCAGTTGGCAATAGAGTTAGCAGGTAAAATATTTACATTAATTACATCAATTTGATCCGACGTTGTAGCCAGTGTACTGGTAAGCATATCAGCCCTTAATTCTCCCCATAAAAAAAATGTTTCAGCAGCACTTCTTTGCCCGGTGGCAGAACCGGTAAGTGATGCATAGCATCCGCTAACTGAGGCTTGTACCTGCTCTTTTGTTTTCCAGAATTCTGCGCCGGTTAGTCCATCCTGCGGCTGCAGATCCAACCATTTTTTGCAGGATAAAAATGGCATCAGCAATACCACCATCAATAATTTCAAAATTGTTTTTGTAAACATTTTATTTCTTTTAAATTATTTTAAAAACTTGCCGTTACACCAATTGTAAAAGTTTTTACAGGAGGTGTGTAAGAATAATCAACTGCTACACGGAAAGGATCGCTTCCCCGTACACTTGCTTCAGGATCCTGGCCTGTGTAATTCGTCCAGGTAAATAAATTTTCTACTGTAAAATAGCCACTCAAATTTTTCACCTTAAGCTTTTGTACTAATTTTTTAGATGCTGTATAGCGTATGGTAGCTGTTCTAAAACGCAGGAACGATGCATCTTCCACATACCTGTCGCTGCCCAGCCAATTGTATCC
>NZ_JANPCM010000082.1:0-3734 GCF_031430955.1 Ferruginibacter sp. | reverse complement strand
ATTTTTGAGGCGATATATTTTTTATCTCACTAAAAAACATACAGTGGCAGAGATTTAATTTTTTTATAAATTTTCTTTATCCAAATTAAAGTAATGAAGAATTGGTAGTAGTAATTTGCATTTTCCAAGTGCTGAAATAGCTGGAAAATTTTTGAAGCATTCGCCACCTGGATGGTGGGAGAAACACCAACGGTAATAAAAAGCAGCAATTAATAATTTCAGTACCTTAGTTAAAATATTTTTACATGAGATTATTATTTTTAAGCAGCACCTTTGCGTTAATGACAACACTTACTGCCCAGTTAACGTATCCCACCACAACAAAAACTGAACAAACCAATAATTATTTTGGCACAAACGTAAGCGACCCTTACCGCTGGCTGGAAGATGATAAAAGCGAAGCAACTAAAGCATGGGTTACCGAAGAAAATAAAGTAACGTTCGGTTATCTGGATAAAATCCCTTACCGTAAAAATTTTAAAGAGGCCATAGAAAAAGTTTTTAACTATCCAAAATATTCTGCACCATTCCGCAAAGGTGAGTGGTTTTATTTTTATAAGAATGACGGTTTGCAAAACCAATCAGTGTTATACAGGCAAAAAGGATTAACCGGTGCACCCGAAGTTGTAATTGATCCCAATAAATTAAGTAAAGACGGAACAACAAGATTGCAGGTTTTTAATTTATGTAAAGATGGTACTTATGCAGTAGTTGGTTTAAGCGAAGGCGGCAGCGACTGGCAAACTTATTATGTACGTGATATGGCTACAGGTAAAAATTTAGATGATAAATTAGATTGGGTAAAAATAAGCGGGGCAGCATGGGAAGGGCATGGGTTTTATTACAGCCGTTATCCGGCACCGGAAAATGGTGCCAGTGCATTGAGTGTAAAAAACGAAAATCACCAGGTGTGGTTTCATAAAGCAGGTACGGCACAGGCTGATGATAAATTAATTTATGAGGATAAAAATAATCCGCAACGTTTTCATACTACTTCCACCAGCGAAGATGAAAAGTTTTTATTCCTCAACTTAAGCGACAGGGGAAAAGGATTTGACTGCAATGCTATTTATGCAATGGACCTGACATCTGCAGATAGAAAATTTTATCCCATTGTTGCAGAAATTACCAATGATAATTACGGCGTAATTGAAAACACTGCTGATAAATTTTTATTGCAAACCAATGCTGATGCACCTAACAGTAAAGTGATTGCAGTGGATATTAAAAACCCCGATTTAAAAAAAGCCATTACTATTATTCCTGAAAAAAAAGAACCCTTACAAAATGCCAATACCGGTGGTGGAAAATTATTTATTGATTATTTAAAAGATGTAAGCACCCGAACTTATGTGTACGACTTAAATGGGAAACAATTAGGAGAAGTAAAATATCCATCCTTAGGTAATGGTGGAAATTTAAATGGCTATCGGGATGATCAATTTGTATTTTATGTATTTACTTCTTTTACTTTTCCACCAACCATTTATAAATATGATATTGCCAGTGGTAAGAGTTCCATCTTCCGCAAACCCGAAGTTGCTTTTAACCCGGCGGATTATGAAACCAAACAGGTTTTTTATACGTCAAAAGACGGTACAAAAATTCCTATGTTTATCATTAATAAAAAAGGAATAAAAAAAGATGGTAACAACGTAACCTTATTATACGGTTACGGTGGTTTTAATATTAATTTAGAACCTGCCTTCAGTGCCACACTGTTACCTTTTTTAAATGCAGGTGGCGTATATGCTCAAGCCAACTTACGTGGTGGGGGCGAATATGGCGAGGCATGGCATAAAGCCGGCATGATGCTGAATAAACAAAATGTGTTTGATGATTTTATTGCAGCAGGCGAATATTTAATAAAAGAAAAATATACCTCCAGCAGCAAACTGGCCGTTCGTGGTGGAAGTAATGGAGGTTTATTGGTGGGTGCAGTTATTAATCAGCGGCCCGATTTATTTCGTGTTGCCATTCCGCAGGTTGGCGTAATGGATATGCTGCGTTTTCATAAATTTACCATTGGGTGGAACTGGATTGCCGATTACGGCAGCAGCGAAAAAAATGAAGCTAATTTTAAAAATCTATACGCATATTCTCCTTTGCATAATATCAGCAGTACGGCGAATTATCCATCTACAATGGTAACCACTGCCGATCATGATGACAGGGTAGTACCAGCACATTCTTTTAAATATATGGCCACCCTGCAGGAAAAATACAAAGGTAAAAATCCTGTGCTGATAAGAATTGATACCAACAGCGGACACGGAGCCAGCAACACTAAAAAAAATATTGAAACCACTGCAGATATTTTTTCTTTTATATTTTATGAGATGGGAGTAACACCAAAATTTTAATGAAAATATTAATAACCGGCACTAATGGTTTTTTAGGACATTATATCATTGAAAAATTAATTAGCTGTAATCATTTTGTAATTGCCACATCCAAAGGTGCAAACAGGCTTACTTTTGCACATCCAAATTTTATTTACGAAGAAATGGATTTTACCAACGAAAAAATGGTCAATACAATTTTTACAAAACACCAGCCCGAATATATTGTACATGCAGGTGCAGTAAGCAAACCCGATGATTGTGAAAAAGATAAACCGCTTGCCGATAAAATAAATATTGATGGTACTGCTATATTATTAAATGCTTCAAAAAAATATACTGCAGGTTTTTTATTTATTAGTACCGATTTTGTTTTTGATGGCGAAAGAGGGATGTACACAGAAACGGATGCTGTTAATCCTGTAAATTATTACGGCGATACTAAAGTAAAAGCAGAAGAATTAGTTAAACAGTATGAACATACATGGAGTATTGTAAGAACGGTGCTGGTGTATGGCAAACCTTTTAATAAACGGAATAATATTTTAACTGTAATAAGAGAGAAATTAGAAAATGGAGAAACCTATGATGTATTTAACGACCAGGTGCGTACACCAACTTATGCCGAGGACCTGGCAAACGGAATAGCAGCAATGGTAGAAAAAAATGCAATTGGTATTTATAATATTTGCGGCGAAGAAATTTATACGCCTTACGAAATGGCCATTGCTACTGCCGAATTTTTGCAAATTGATACATCGCTTATAAAAAAAATAACCGCAAAAGATTTTGCACAGGCAGCAAAGCGGCCACTTAAAACAGGATTAACAATTGATAAAGCAAAAAATGATTTGGGTTATAAGCCGGTGAGTTTTAAGGAAGGATTGAGGAGAACGCTGGAATAAAATTTTACAGCCAAGGGTCGTGTCTCACGAATCTTCAACTTTGGTCAATAGGAGATTATGGAGAATAGTTCGTGAAACATGACCCTAGGCGAAGATTGAGGAGAACGCTGGAATAAAATTTTACGGTCTCTTATCCTCCCATATCACTGCAATAAATACAGCCTCTGTAAAAAATGCAGGGTGTGTTCCATCACCTTTACCGGTTACTCCCCCTGAGGGAGAAAATAAAGACACACAATTCGCATCTTTTACCTCATTGTACCTGTCGCAGCATCCGGCAATGTACAGGTAAACGGTTTTATTCTGGTACAGATAAGATTCTGTCCTTGTAAATAATGCCCCTTTTGGTTTAGCCAATGCAGTGTCAATTAATTTTTGTGTGCAGGCAAGTGTGGAGCCTATTTTATTTGTTTCACTGCAACTGAAAATTGCGATAGTACAAAAAAGTAAAACAAAATATTTCATTATTTTAATCATTTGATAAAAT
>NZ_JANPCM010000081.1:0-29904 GCF_031430955.1 Ferruginibacter sp. | reverse complement strand
GGGGACTCATCCTTCTTGCTACCTTTGATTGGCTTTATCATCAACTTTTTAATCTGAACTTAAATCAATATGCAACAGGTACAGCACAGCCGGGCCTTTCTGTGGAAAATTTAAAAACAGTTTCAATTACTGTTCCCTCTTTTAATCAACAGCAAAAAATAGTAGCTCAAATTAAAACTATTGAAGAAAAAATAATTAAACTTACAACTGTTATTAATTCAGTTCCCCAATTAAAAGAATCCATCTTAAAAAAATATTTGTAAAACGAAACTCATGAAACTATTAGAAGGAAAAACAGCCATTATTACCGGCGCAGCCCGTGGTATTGGCGAAGCCATTGCATTAAAATTTGCAGAACATGGTGCCAACGTTGCTTTTACTTTTGTAAGCGATGGCAGTAAAGACAAAGCAAAAGGATTGGAAGAAAAATTGATTGCCTTGGGTGTAAAAGCAAAATCGTACCAAAGCAATGCCGGCGATTTTGCTGCCTGTGAAGTTTTTGTAAATGATGTTTTAAAAGAATTTGGCACTGTAGATATTTGTGTAAATAATGCAGGCATATCGAAAGATAATTTATTGCTGCGGATGACACCGGAACAATGGGATGATGTGATGACAACAAATTTGAAGAGTGTTTTTAATATGACCAAGCAGGTAATACGCCCCATGATGAAAGCAAGAAGTGGCTCAATCATCAATATGAGTTCTGTAATTGGCGAAATGGGTAATGCCGGCCAAAGCAGTTACGCCGCAAGCAAAGCTGGTGTAATTGGTTTTACAAAAAGCGTAGCTAAAGAATTGGGCAGCCGCAATATTCGCTGCAATGCCATTGCACCGGGTTTTGTAGAAACAGATATGACGAGTTATTTAAAAGAAGGCGAAGGTGCCGAAAAATATAAAGCCGGTATTCCGCTGGGCAGGTTTGCAAGTGCAGAGGATATTGCTAATGTTACGTTGTTTTTAGCCAGTAACCTCAGCAGTTATGTAACCGGACAAACCATCAGCGCATGCGGCGGGCTAAATATTTAGTTTGTTTAAGCAGATTATATAAAAGCCGGCGTTAAACAATAACGCCGGCTTTTATTTTACAATTCTTTTACAAACAGTTCTTGCACATATCATCCCAAGAGCTTTTCTTTGCAGCTCAGTATGAAATTCTTTTTATCCATATTTTTATTACTAACAACAGCATTTTATGTACTTCCTGTAAAAGAAATTTTAAAGGAAAAACAAACTATGTGTAATACTGATTTGGATGAAGTAAAAGAAGAAAGTAATAAAAAAGAAAAAATTAAAGAACTATTTTCTTTCTGCAGTACCTGCACAATTGCTAATGATAGCTACAGCAGTACCTGCCAATACTTGTCTTTTATTATCCCTGTTTTATTGCAAACAATAGAAACCCCTCCTCCCGATATATTTTAAACTTCCCCTGTTGCACATAGCGATGTGCCCCTGTATTTATTACAGGCATATAATTGCTGTTTTACATTTTTCATTCTAAAAAATTATTCATGACTGGAAAACCCAGCCCTGTTGCAAGGATATTAAACCTTGTAAAACTGGAGCGTAAAGAAATTGCTGCAATTTATTTTTATGCAATAATGAATGGTCTTATATTATTAGCCATTCCTGTAGGCATACAAGCCCTTATTGGTTTTGCACAAACTAATACTGCGTCGGCTTCAATTGTGGTACTCATTGTGCTTATTGTGGTAAGTGTTTTTACAGCAGGTGTTTTGCAGATAAAGCAAATGCAGCTTACAGAAAAAATTCAGCAGAAAATTTTTGTTCGTTACTCTTTTGAAATTGCAAATAAAATTCCGGCACTTAAATTATCTGCTGTAGATAATTATTATTTACCCGAATTAATCAATCGTTTTTTTGATATTGTAACCCTCCAAAAAAGTCTTGCCAAATTATTGCTGGCTTTTCCTTTAGCCATTATACAAATTATTTTTGGCTTACTGCTGTTAGCTTTTTATCACCCGGTGTTTATTGCATTTGGTGTACTCCTCATTTTAATCATATACAGTATCCTTTATTTTTCTGGCACCAAAGGTTTACAAACCAGCTTGCAGGAAAGTGCTTACAAATACAAGGTAGCCGGTTGGTTAGAAGAGATGGCGAGAATTATACGATCTGTAAAATTTGCTAAAACCACCGACTTTCATTTGCAAAAAACAGATGAACATGTTACAAATTATTTAAACGCCAGAACCAGCCATTTTAAAATATTAGAACTGCAGTTTAAAACGCTTATTGGTTTTAAAACATTGGTTACAACTGCCATGCTTGTAGTAGGTACTTATCTTTTGTTAAACCAGCAATTAAATGTGGGACAGTTTATTGCTGCAGAAATTGTAATACTCACCATTATTACCTCTGTAGAAAAATTGATCAGCAATCTGGATAGTGTGTATGATGTATTAACCTCTGTGGAAAAAATAGAAAAAATTACCGATAAAGAAATTGAAGAAAGTGGTAGTATTATATTACAAAACCCTTACGGTAAAGGTGTAAGTATTGCTTTGCAGCAAATATTTTTCAGGTATGAGGGGGCCGGCAAAAATACCTTAAATAATATTTCATTTACCGTTGCTGCAAACGAAAAAGTGTGTATTCAGGGTGATGAAGGATCAGGCAAATCTACCCTGTTGCGTTTACTTACCGGCAGCTACAGCCAATTTGAAGGGGCGGTTTTAATTAATGAAATACCGGTAAATAATTATGATTTACAATCACTTCGTTTACAAACCGGGGTAGTAATAAGCCAGCAGGATATTTTTGAAGGTACTTTAATGGAGAACATCTGCATGGGGTTGCCGGAGGTAAATATGCAGGAGGTATTGTCTCTTTGTAATAAAACAGGTTTAACACCATTTATAAGTACTTTAAAAAATGGATTTGATACGCCTTTGTTTGCAACCGGACGTAAACTGCCTGCCCACGCCGTAAAAAAAATATTGTTAATAAGGGCTTTAATTAATCAACCTAAATTATTGCTTTTAGAAGAACCGTGGATTGGCCTTGAAGAACAAAACCAGCAACAAATAAAACAGCTATTGCTTACCGAAATGAATAGAACCACGGTAATAGTAATAACCAAAGATGAAACTTTTGCAACAGCCTGTGATAAAACAATTATTTTAAAAGAAACAGGTTGCATAATAATTAATGGTAACCCACAAATTCCCGGAGGTGGAGAAGATTTATAATAAAACAATTATGAAAACATTAAAAGCATATACCGCCATTTACCGCCATGATAAAATCAGCCGCATAAAATATTGGGGCATTGGTTTTTTAATTGCCATGATAATTATTTTGTTTTTACCATGGACACAAAATATAAGAGCCAGGGGAAGTGTAACTTCTTTAAGGCAGGAACAAAGGCCGCAGCAACTTAATAGTATTATACCAGGCAAAATTGTACAATGGTTTATAAAAGAAGGTGACCTGGTAAAAGCAGGTGATACTATTTTGCAAATTAGCGAAGTAAAGGAAGAGTACCTGGACCCTAAACTGGTAAGCCGCACCGGTGAGCAATTGGATGCGAAACAAATGAGTGTGCAATATTATAAAAACAAAGTAACCACATCGGCAACTCAAATTAGTGCGCTGGGTAATAACCGCTTGCTTAAGCAAACACAATTGCAAAATAAAATACAACAACTGCAATTAAAACTGCAAAGCGACAGTATGGATAATATGGCAGCCGGCAATGAGTACACTATTGCAACGCAGCAATATAAAAGGCAGAAAGCCATGTACGATAGCGGGTTGGTATCGCTAACACAACTGGAGCAACGCAATCAGAGTTTTCAAAATGCATTAGCAAAAAAAATTAGTGCCGAAAATAAAATAGGCAGCACCAGGCAAGAGCTGGTAATAGCCCGTATTGAAATGGATGCTATTAACCAGGATTATACAGAAAAAGTAGCTAAAGCGCAGGGAGATCAATTTCAATCGCTTTCTCAAATTGCAGGAGGGCAGGGCGACGTGGCCAAACTGCAAAACCAATACAGCAACTATAATATCCGCAGCGGTATGTATTTTATTACAGCGCCGCAGGCCGGGCAAATAACCAAGGCAAAAAAAGCGGGTATTGGCGAAATTATTAAAGATGGCGAAATGCTGGTTGAAATTGTACCGGATAAAATTGATTATGCTGTAGAACTTTTTATTGAGCCGATGGACCTCCCTTTAATTTCGGTACAACAGAAAGTACAATTTATGTTTGATGGTTTTCCGGCAATCGTTTTTAGTGGCTGGCCCAACTCTTCGTACGGTACATTTAGTGGTGAAGTGGTAGCTGTAGAAAATTCAGTAAGTGCCAACGGTAAATTCAGGGTATTGGTAAAAGAAGATATGAATTATAAAAAAAGATGGCCCAAAGAGTTAAAAATTGGCGCCGGTACACAAGGTATTGCCTTATTAAAAAATGTACCGGTATGGTACGAGTTATGGCGAAATATTAATGGCTTTCCGCCGGATTTTTATAAGGCAGCTCATCAAAACGAACAAAAGAAATAAGATGAAAAAAATATTTTCGATTATACTGGTTTTACTTTTTATAAAGAATGGTACTGCAAATGACAGCACCCAAACACTTTCATTAAAAAGTTTTTTGCAAATTGTAAAACAGTTTCATCCTGTTGCAAAGCAGGCCAACATTCAGGTAGATAAAGCTAATGCCGGATTAACCATTGCAAGGGGAAGCTTCGATCCATTATTGGGCAGCAGCGGCAGTAATAAAACTTTTGATGGTACTAATTATTATCAAACCAATACTACCGAATTAAGCATACCTACCTGGTATGGTATTGAAGTAACTACGGGTATTGAATATTTAACTGGTGGCAGAACCGACCCAACAGAAACCAGTGGCAAAACCAGTTTTGCCGGCATTAGTTTTCCATTGGCAAAAAATTTAATGATGGATAAAAGAAGGGCCGCATTACAACAGGCTAAAATAATGATTGGAGCATCCGAACAGGAAAAAAGAATAGTATTAAATGAGTTGATGATGGATGCTACGGACGCTTACTGGCAATGGGTACAGGCTTATTTAATTTATACCACTTACAATACGGTTATTAGTGTAAATAAAAAAAGGGTCGACTTTATTAGCACAGCTTACCGGCTGGGCGAAAGGCCGGCGATTGATACCATCGAAGCCATTGCACAATTACAGAATTTTGAATACCTGCAAAACAATGCATTGCTGGCTTTGCAAAATACCACCCTGCAGTTAAATACTTTTTTATGGAAACAAAATAACCAGGCTTATGAATTGCCTGCATCGGTTTTGCCGGCTGAAAAAATAGAAAATTTGTACGATGGCATAACTTTTCCGGAGCTGGAAAAAATTATTGCAGATGCAAAAACATCCCATCCTGAGTTAAGCATCTATACATTTAAATTAAGCGTTTTAAATATTGAAAGAAAATTAAAGTTTCAGGAACTGTTACCAAAGGCTGATTTAAAATATAACCAATTGGGTAAAGGATACAATGTTGCAGCAGCGGCAACCAAAACTTTATTTGATAATAACTACAGGTTTGGTGTAAACTTTAGCATACCGCTGCGGCTAAGCCAGGGCCGTGGCGAATACAAATTGGCCAAAATTAAAATAACCGAAACTGCATTACAGCAAAGCCAAAAAGAAATTGAGATTATAAACAAAGTAAAAAAATATTATAACCAGTTGGTGAACTATAAAATACAGGTAAATCTTTTACAAAAAAATTATTCTAATTATTTACAGTTGCAGCGTGGAGAAGAAACAAAAAATTTTAATGGAGAAAGCTCGTTGTTTTTAGTGAACAGCCGGGAAAATAAAACGCTGGAAACTTTTTTAAGGCTAACTGAAGTAACGATAAAATATAACAAGGCGTTGCTTGAGTTGCAGTGGGCGGCAGGGCAATTGTGGCAATATTAATAGTTGAAGATTGCTGCTTAAATTTTGGCGAAAAAAAGGTTATGTGGTTTTATCCTGGTTTAATGTTGGTTTTATTTTTACAGCCCTATCTTTTTTTCCAAAAACTTTCATTTGTATTACATCTACCAAAAACGCAAAAGCCATGGCAAAATAAATATAGCCTTTGGGTACGTGTACATCAAATCCTTCAATCAATAAAGTAAAACCTATCAACAGTAAAAAGCTAAGGGCTAAAATTTTAAATGCCGGGTGTTTATTTACAAAATTACTAATGGGGGCTGCGGCTACCAGCATAATTAAAACTGAAATAACTACTGCAACATACATTACCCAAACTTCTTTTACCAAACCAACTGCGGTAATAATAGAATCTATAGAAAAAACAATATCCAATATCAGTATTTGGCCTATTACCCCTTTTAAAGTAGCCGGTTTGCTTTTTACTTTTTCCTCTCCATCTTCTCCCTCAATTTTACTGTACATTTCTTTGGCGCTTTTATAAATAAGAAAAAGGCCGCCCAGTATCAGTATTAAATCTTTTCCGCTTATGCCGGTATTAAGAACTGTAAATAAATTTTTTTCCAGTTTCATGATAACTGAGATAAGTGTAAGAAGCCCCAACCTTAAAAACATAGCGAGAATTATTCCCCACCTTCTTGCTTTTTTTTGCTGTTCTTCGGGTAGTTTGCCGGCCAGTATGGAAATGAAAATAATATTATCCAGACCCAGAACTACTTCCAGTGCTATTAATGTAAGTAAAGAAACAATTATCTCGTAAGTCATATCGGTTTTTGGTCTCCCAAATTGTGTGCCTGCTTTATGGTTATTTTTTTATGAAGATCTGAATGCAACAGGATGATACAATTTTTTATGCGGCCCTAAAAATATACGCAGCAAAATTCTAAATGCCGAAAGTTCAATAAATATAAAACATAAGGCCATCAAAATAATTAGTGTCATTTGATTACTGTGCACATAAGTAAACAACACATCAATACCAATAAATGCAGCCGTTATAGGAAAACCCAGTATGCCCATAGCAGCTATTAAAAATAAAAACCCTGTTGTATTTTGTTCGTACACATAGCCATGAAATTGATTGAGCGAAATATCATTATCAATTTTTTTTATCTTTTGCAAACAATAATAGCCTAACACAAAAGCAAGTAATATACCGCTTACATAAAAAATAATTTCAATCAAACTGATATGGGTAGCATTAACCAATACCGCAGCTATTATAAAAAAATGTGCCGTTAATAAATATACCCATGCTTTTAAAGCAGATTGACGGTAAGTAAAAGCAAAAAGTATTACAGCCAGCGCCACACTCATTAATATTATTGGCAACGCACCATTTAAAGAGGGAAGCATATGCTGGTTGGTATAACCCACAATTAAAAGTGCCCCTGCTGTTATAAAAAGAATACCGCTGATGATTGTAGATTGTAAAAACTGAAATTGTTTTCCCAACCATTTAAAAGGGCTCCACACATAGGTAAACATTATAGTATCCAAATTCCACTCTTTAATGCTGAGCATATAAAAGGAGGCTTTAAGCTTTGATATTGTTTTTTGCGTTGGCAAAACATAATGAAAAATTTGGTGGTGTACCAAATAGTTTAATACCGAGGGAGAAACCAGTAACTGATACGTTCTTAAAAAAGCATTACCGGTAAAATGCAGCAATACCAACCAGTGAAAGCCCAATGCTACTTCAATAAACATCAAACCAATTTGTGCAGCAGATGAATAGGCAATTTGTGTTTTAACCGTTGGCTGTACCCTTGCAATCATGGTGCCAACGAGGGCTGTTAATGCACCAATAACAATAATGGTAATTTTTGCCCACCACATATCTTCCCAAAAAGGATGCGTACGCAGCAATAAAAAAACACCAATATGCACACTTAGCGATCCATAAAAAATGGCCGAAGAAGCTGTTGGCCCTTCCATTGCCCGTGGCAACCAGGAGGTAAAAGGAAACTGTGCAGATTTTATAGTGGCAGGTAAAATAATCATGCAAACAATAAATATGGCCATGCCTGCCTGCCCTGTTGCTATAGCCATTTCTTTTGCTTCGCCCAACTGAGCAAAAGTTATATTTTGGTGTGTAAGGTGGTGCATCATCCACATAGCAAGCATTAGTGCAACATCGCTGAGGCGATAGTTGGATACTGCCTTAAAAGCATTTTTTACAGGTAAATAACGGTTACGGTAAAAGGCAATTAATATAAATGAACAAATGCCTTTTATTTCCCAGCCAATAAAAAGTGTTTCAAAATTACCTGCCAGTATTATAAAATTATATGCTGCTCCAAATAAAAGTATGGTGTTAAAAAACCGTTTAAAGCCCTCATCCCGGTGCATATAATATTTACTGAAAGTTGCTACCAGAAAAAATAATACAGCACCCACAATACTAAACACCACCGTTACCTCATCGTAAAATAAATGTATGGCAAAAACAAAATGCGCTGTTTGGTAAATAGTTGCTAATTTATAATCAACAGGCTTAAACCCGTTCAGCATCCACCAGCCAGCAAATATTACTGCAATAAAAATATTGAACAGCTTTGCAAACCGTACTATTGCACCTATAGCTTTTTCACTTTTATTTTGCCATAAAAGTGTAGCCAAAAAAGCCAGCATTGGTACGGCGATAAATAGTATTAATAGTTGATCCATTTATAATTCTATTTTTTAAATGTCAATAATGATAAACTGCCAAGGAATATTATTAACCTGCAATTAATCTTCTTACCCCTTAGGGGATGGGGGCTTTAATTCAATAAATATACAGGCAAATTTTCTTCGGTGGCATGTACAATATGATTGGTTTCCATTTCTTTTGCCCCTTCAATAAACTGCTCCATGTTGTGAATAGTTTTTATTTCAGTGGCATTGGTAATGGGCTCGTATTTTACAAACACGCCGTTTTTAAAATAATAAAATTGTTGTTCTGCCGGATGTAATGCCACAATATGCACCCACTCATTTTTATACCATTCAAAAACTTCGGGGCTCGATTGAATTGCTTTTAAAACAATATCGGGCTGGTGTTCTACAATCACCAATAACCTGACAGGGTCGTGCACTTCAATCATTTGCCAGGGCAGGCCGGGCCGCAAATCGCCATCGCTGCTGTTGGCTACGCCAAACAAACCCATAACATTATGTGGCAGTTTAGTACCGGCACCCATTTTAATATTATCAACCCTGCTAAAATAATATTCCAAATTAATACCACCACAAACTAAACCAATGGGCCGCATAACCGCAGTTAAAATTGCTCCATCAGGGTCGGTGGTGTAATCGTAACTGTTTAAAAAAGCCCTTCTGTCTAAAAATAATCCTTTGCTGGTTTGCCTGCGGCCAATAATGGCTAAGGTGTTGGTGCCATGCCCCAACTCAGGCCTTGGCTCAAACAACGAAACCGAACGGCTGTGAATGGCTTTGCGTACCTGCTCTAACTCCTGTTTGGTATTGATTGATGCAAACCTTCTGCTGCGTTCTTTTGCATTTAAGTTAAGCGCTGTTTCAAAATTTTGGATGTTGATGAGATGTTGTTTTGCATTTTCCGCACTTAATATTTCTTCATCATAATAACCCCAAACATCTGCAGCAGTATCATGCATGCTTCCAATAAACTGTGTGGTATCCGGAATTACAATTCCCCTGGTGGCCAGCACTTCTCTAACTTTTTTATTATTTAAAATAAAAGACTGCACCCTTGCATTGGTTGCGCCAGGCCTACCGCTGCAGGCGCCACAATCGTGTGCACCATGATGTGGGTTGTTGGCACTGCTGCTGCCATGTGCCACAAAATAAACTATGGGTGCAAAATTTTTAATTAAACCAATACCACGTAAAAAACCTTCTCCTCTTGTTACCATTTCATCCAGTGTATATCCAATCTGTAACCCGTTTTCTGTATCAGTTATATTTTTATTTTCTATGGTTAGTGCAGATAATTTATCCATGTGGCCATAAGCATTGGATATTGCCGGGCTCATTTTTGGACTGAATAATAACTGTACTTTTTTAGCCAGCGCCCAAAAACCAAAACTGATACTTAATATAAATCCTGATAAAATACCATGAGTTAATTTGGTATAGATGAGTTCATTTTTTCTTATCGTTTTAGCATTGTATTCTTTAATAAGATATTTAGGTGTAACAGGAGCCGGGCAAAGTTTATCATAAAACTTGCTGCCTTCCTGCTGAAAATAAAACTCTACACCAAAAAAGCCGGGGGCACCAAATGTTTCCACTTTTTTATCTACGGCTTCAATGTGCCGGCGTATGGAATCTTCTCTTTCATCAATGCAGAAAATGGCCTGAAGACCCCCTCCGCCCCCTGAAGGGGGAACTGGCGAAGACTCCAATTTTAAAGAGTCGTTCAAAACAGCAGGGTCTAAAATCCCCCCTTCGGGGGGTGGGGGGGCTGCCAATAATATCCCCTTTAAAACCGAATCATAGTAACTCCATTCAAAAGCATCCTGCCAAAGTTCTATTACTTCTGCAAATTCGGTTTTATCAACATCAGCAAATAAATTAAGCGGCGGTGTGGTAACACTGTTGGTTAGGGGCTGCCATTTATTTCCCAGTGTATGGTTTAATGCATCCAGTTCCAGCAGTAATTCAAACTCGAGTAATTCTTTTAGTGTTATCTGTTTTCTATCCAGTAATGTTTGCGGATTATCTTCTACTGCACTTACAAAACCGCTCCACCCATGATGGGTAAATTGCTGGTCGAATAAATACTGTTCAAAATACTCTTCTTTGCCAACAATTGTTTTTAACAATTCCGGTATAGAATAATTGCCCGATAAAAATTGTTGTTTAACCGCTTTTGTTTTAAAGAAACTTACAAAACTGTTTTGTTCCATTTCTTTAATACTTTGCAAAAAGGGTTTACTAACTACAGGAAAACTTTCTACCGCAATACCCTGGTCTAAAAATGCACACAGAATTCTAAATAACAATGGATGCACTTTATTATCCAGGTCTACATGATACACGTCTTTCCAGTATTTTCTTAACTGGCCTATACGGGGGTAGTTTATGGTATCATAACTTTTATAAAACAAATTTTTCTCCCACAGACTTAAATTATCTACCCCCTTTTTTTCTATAATTATTTTTTTCAGCATGGCAGTTTTTATGCGGCCATTTTTGTGCATCAGCCGGTAATCTGCCAACTCAAGACTAGTCTGGAAGCCAAAAATTTTAGAGGCTTTAAAGATGGCATCATAAAATTTCATGTGCTGAAAAGCATGTAAAGAGTTATGATGAATAAAATCTTTTAATGCCTGCTGTGCTGGCAAAAAATGTTTTAACTCATGCAATACATGCGTTTCATCAAAATGAATACTTTTATTTTGCTGCATAGTTTTTAATTATAGAAAACTCAACGTTTGCTTTTTACCGATTGGGCTTTTATTTTTGTGGCTATTTTCTTTAATGGCAATTTTACAACAGGTACTTTTTTTGCCTGTACCGGGTTTCTTATTCCATTGATAGCAATACGGTAAATATCATCAATATCTTCCTGTCCGTCATGTATCACACTCAGGTCTTTTACCAAACCATCTTTTAAACCATACACCCAGCCATGCAAATGTAATTCCCTGTGGCTCCAGGCTTCCTGCACAATAGTTGTTTTAGCCAAATTACGTACCTGCTCAATTACATTAAGTTCCGAAAGCCTGTTTGCTTTATCATCTTCATTATTTATAGCTTTCAGCTCTTCCTGGTTTTTAAAATACACATCTTTTATATTTCTTAGCCAGTTATCTACAAAACCATGATAGGTGTTTGTCATAGCAGCTTTTACACCGCCGCAACCATAATGGCCGCAAACAATAATGTGTTTTACTTCCAAATACTTTACTGCATATTCCAGTACGCTCAGCAGGTTGGTATCGGTATGCACCACCAGGTTGGCAATATTGCGGTGAACAAATATTTCGCCGCTGTGTGTACTGGTAATTTCGTTAGCAGGCACCCGGCTATCACTACAGCCTATCCATAAATATTCTGGCTTTTGTCCCTTAGATAAATTTTCAAAATATTCAGGGTCCTGAAATTTTTTTGTTTCAGCATAAATCTTGTTTCCGGTAATTAATTTTTGATATGATTTGTTCATTTTCATAATTTTTTAATGGCTGGATGAAACGGTATGACTATTGTCAATTTTATACACTTCTTTAAAGCCTTTTAATTGTAATTGAATATTTTTTAATGGTACTTTAATATCTCTGAATTCTTTTATTAATTCTAATACATCAAAATCAATGTAATGAGTATTTGATGCATCAATAATTACTGATGAGTTGGGAGGCATATGGTCGAGCGTTTGCCTTATAGACGCTTTGTTTAAAAAGCTAACTTCTTCGGATAACTTTATGGTAATAGTATCGCCTTCGGTATGTTTTTGTTTATTAAAAAAGTAACTGTTTTTTAAATTGCCGTGTAAAATTGCACCGGCTGCAGCTACTATACCTGCAAAAACACCCAGTATTAAACCTTTGCCATTTAAAGCCGGCAGTACATTTATTAAATCTATCGCTATAATTACCACTACAGTTACAATAAAAGGAATGAACTGGTATTTACCGTTTTTAAACATTTGTATAAACACTGCAGGCTTTGCCAGTTTCCAGCCGGTAAGTAAAAGAACAGCTGCCAATGCGCCTAATGGAATTTTATTTAATAAAAAAGGAATAGCAATAGCACTTACCAATAATAAAGCCGAGTGAAAAATAGCAGACAATTTTGTTTTAGCACCTGCATTAACGTTGGCACTGCTGCGTACTATTACACTGGTAATGGGCAAGCCCCCAATTAAGCCAGATACGGTATTGCCTACACCTTGTGCAAATAATTCCCGGTTGGTATTGGTTACCCTTCTTTCTGTATCTAAATTATCTACTGCTTCTATACTTAACAGTGTTTCTAAACTTGCAATAATGGCAATAATAAACCCATACATAATAACAGTGCCATTGGTAAAGCCACTAAAATCGGGCAGGGTAAAAAAACTAAAAAATTCTCCCGGGTTTTTTGCAACAGGTAAATTTACCAAATGCGATTGCTCAATAATTTGCAATTTAGAACCCATGCTTAACCAAATTTGATTGATAACAATTGCTGCTATTACTGCTACTAATGCTCCCGGTAAAAATGGAATTTTCTTTTTAAGCGGCGACTTATCCCAAAAAAGCATCAACAAAATAGATACAATAGTTATAATTGTTACACCTACCTCAATACTTTGTAAAGGAATTAATAGCTCATGCCAGTCTTCATTACCATAAGGAAAAAGCTCAGTAATTACGCCTTTATCATCTTTATCTTTTCCAAAAGCATGGGGCAATTGTTTTGCAATAATTAATATACCAATGCTGGTAAGCATACCCTTTATTACACTGCTGGGAATATAGTTGGCAATACCGCCTAATTTTAATGCCCCTAAACCAATTTGAATTAAACCGGCTAAAACCACGGCGCATAAAAACATATCAAATTCTTCAATACCGCCAAGTGCCAAAATTGCACCAGAAACCAATGTGGCTAACCCTGCGGCGGGCCCACTAACACTTAAAGGCGAATTACTTAATACGGCTACAACCAGGCCACCAACAATGCCGGCAATTAAGCCACTAAAGGGATTGGCTTGCACACCGCTTGCAATAGCAATACCTAAACACAATGGCAAGGCTACCAAAAAAACCACTAACCCTGCCGGTAAATCTGCCTTCAGGTTTTTAAAATTCAAGTTCATAATTAACAGTTATTTAGTATTACATTGTTGTTCCAATAGCAAAAGCTGTTGAAAAGATTTAAAAAAAATTAAGTGTTATTTTTTAGCTCTTCAAACTAGGTAAATTTTTACCTCATAATTCAATGCATACCGCATATGGATTAATGACAAGCTAAAAGAATGGCTGGAAAATAAGTTAACCCAGATTGGGTGGGGGCGCATGAAGTTCGCCATGAAAAGCAATATAGGTACCGGAGTTTTGTAAAATATGATTCTGCGAAGTTTTAGTATCGCTGTAATCTTCTGTATGTTGGTTGTGCAGAAATTCTTCGGAAAGGCTACTGCTGCTGTTAGGTACCTTTTCCTCAATATTGTTACTGGCATTATCCGAACAGTCATCACCATTATCACCCACAGGAAGCTCCGCCATTAGTGTCTTTTGTTGTTTAGCTAAATTCTCCTGTGTACTCATTATAAATGGAGTGCTTACAGTTAACCATAGCAGCATAAGCATCAAAAAGATTGATGACGCCTTTTGAAAAATTGTATATGGTTTGTTGTTTTTCTTCATTAAGTGTGGTGCAAATTAGCATTTTACTGTTTGTTCACCAAATGATTGGCTCCCCCATTTAAAAAAAATTACATTAACCTGTTGGCGGAATTAAATTTAATAGAGAAGCGTTAAAAGATGTTATGCAGTTGTCTAAGAAAGTGACTAAACCCACTCATTCAACATGCACAACATCAAAACGAATTTCGATAAAATAATTGAGGTAGTAAAAGATATTTTGAACCAGGAGATAAATGAAAAAGGGAACTATATAAGGCGTGGGGTAGTGCCAAAATTTTCTGATATAGAAGTAATTGCGTTGAGTCTTACTGCGGAGTGTTTGAGTATTGACAGTGAGAATTATTTGTTTTCAAAAATTGCAGCTGAATATCAGCATGAGTTTAAAAATATAATTAGCAGAAGACAATACAATGACCGAAGAAAGTTATTATTCGAAAAAACCGAACAGGTTCGAAAGCTGCTTTCAGCAAGGCTTAACAGGCAAGCAGATGTTTTTGCAATAGATTCGATGCCCATTGAAATTTGTAAAATATCAAGAGAGCACAGAAATAAAATGGGTAAAGAATCAGTTCATCATTGTCCGGATAAAGGGTACTGTGCTTCACAGAAAAAATATTTCTATGGATACAAATTGCATAGTGTTTGTTCTGCATCAGGAGTTATAGAATCCTTAGATTTAACAAAGGCAAGTATACATGATGTTCATTATTTGAAAGATGTAAAACAATTGTTTAGCAATTGTATAATAACAGGCGATAAAGGATACATTAGCAGGCAACATCAAATCAACCTGTTTGAAACGGCGGGTATTGAGTTGGAGGTGCCGTTAAGAAGTAATCAAAAAGAACAAAAGCCAAAGATGTGGATTTTGAAAAAAGTGAGAAAGAGGATTGAAACGGTTTTTTCTCAACTGTGTGACCAGTTTATGATACAGCGTAATTACGCCAAATCCTTTGCTGGCTTAAAGTCCAGAATATTAGCAAAGGTTACTGGATTTACTATTTTGCAGTTCTTAAACAAATTTATTTACAACAAACCTGTAAGCAGAGTTAAGCATGCACTGGCTAATTAATTCCGCCAACGGGTTACATTAATATAATTATTATAACGCTGTTCAGTATGCTGCCATTGCTTTTTAATAATCCTGTTAAATAAATAACAACAAAATCTTTACAAATTTAAATACCCTAAATATATGGATTGGTTGCAAGTATAATTTAAGAAATGGCGTTTTTGAATACTATAATTTATAGTTTGCTCATTTGTGCCGAAAAAACTTTTTGTAATAAACTACTGGTTCTGGCTTCGGCTTTTGTACGTATTTCAATTTCCTTTTCGGCAATTTTATTAAACATTAAGTTAGCTAACAGGCCGCTCATTAAATTTCCAAGGTCGAGATTTAATTTATCCCCTGCAAAAAGTTGTGCCGGTGCTGTAATCTTTTTCCATTCACTGGCCAGTTTATATTCCTCCAGTGCATTGTTCATCGCTGGTGTTATTGCTTTACGTAAACTGTCGCCAATGGTTTTACGCAAATAATCTGTAGCTGAAGTGCCGCCATTTTTTACAATATTTAGTGCATCTTTTATATTCATCTTTTTAATGCCCAATAAAAAAACCGGAACAGATTTTTCTGCAGTTGCTTCGGCCGCTGTGCCCAATGTGGCAGTAAAGCGGTTCACTTCTTTACTTAATCCTAAAGTTTCCAGTGTGCTTAACACCGGTTTTAATTCTTCAGGAAATATTGCACTCATCAATGTTTCTTTGGAGATCATCCCCTTTTTACCTAACACATTTCCCCCGGTAGTAGTGCCGATAGAGAGCATTTCCCTTATAGCCATTTCTGCATCCTGTGCAGTAAATAATTTTTTTACACCTGCGCAGGAAGATAATAAAAATGTGATTAAAAGGCAGCTGAAAGCAATTAGTTTTTTCATTTTAAACTTTTGATTTAAATTTTTCAATGGCCTTTTTTGTAAACTCACTCAACACCAAACGGCCACTGATAGCCGCTCTTTCTTTTAATAATTCATCCCAGTGTTCAGTGCCTTTCCAAAATACTTTTTTCATTTCGGCCATGGCTTTTGGGTTAGAATGTGCTAAATTATTCGACAACCGGTAAATTGCTTCATCCATATTTTCAATGCTCTCATGCACTTCGGCAAACAGTCCTTTTCGTTTGGCCCAGTCGCTGTTGCGCCACATAGTTGCATCAATCGATAATGTGGTAAAAGCTGCTGTTCCAATTTTTCTTTCCACTGCCGGGCCTACTACAAACGGGCCAATGCCTACTGCCAGCTCACTTAATTTTACTTCGGCTTTATCAGTAGCAATGGCATAATCTACCGCAGCTGCCAGGCCTACACCGCCACCCACACAGCGCCCCTGTATACGGCCAATTATAAACTTAGGGCATTTACGCATGGCATTGATCACATTGGCAAAACCATTGAAAAACTTTACTCCTTCGCTTTCATTTTTTATCCCCATCAATTCATCAAAGCTTGCGCCGCTGCAAAATGTTTTATCGCCGGCACTTTTTAAAATAATCACTTTCGTATCATCATGTGTTCCGGCAAAATGTATTTCACGGGCCAGCTCTTCTAAAATTTTACCTGGCAAACTGTTGCTTTGCGGATGAAAGAACTCAATAGTATTGATGCCATGCTCAATATGGCTTTTTACGTATGCTTCGGACATAATTTTATTTTAAAAGTACAGATTTTTTTTCAGGTTGCTATAACAGTTAGCCTGTTATTAAGCAGCAATAAGTTAACCAATAATTTTAGCACCACCATTGATTAGTTGTTATATTTGATTAACCTTAAAATGCAGTTATGGTATTGATCAGGTATTGGTTGATTATTTTGTTTCTTTTTACAGGCTTTGGGGTAACCGCTCAAAATGATCTCAACAATGATTCTTTAAAAACAAAAATTCAGGCATTGCTTGCAGATGCCAAAAAAAATTTCAGGGTAAATAATAAAACCGGCGAAGCGCTTGCTTATAAAGTTTACGAATCTGAAAAAAATAACCCTGCCTGCCTGGTTTGTTATATTGATGTACATAATTTACTGGCGTTGTTTAAAATGGAATCGGAAAGCTATAACGAGGCAAGTGATTTTTTAACAACCGGACTTAAACTTGCCATTGATAACAATCAAACAGCACTGGAAAATAAAATAAAAGGAAATCTGGGGCTTTTACTTTTTAGAAAAGGCGAATATCAAAAATGTATAATTACCACGTTGGAACTTTTGCCGCAACTTACCGGTACTGGCAAAGCAAATGCTCTGGGTAATATTGCCGCTTCGTTTAATTATTTAAAGCAGTATGATTTATCTATAAAATATCAACAGGAAGCATTAACCATTTTTAAAGAAAATAATTATGCCCCGGGTATTGCCACCGGTTATAATTTGCTTGGCTCTACTTACACTAAATTAAAAAAACCAAACCAGGCAATTCCTTATTTAACCGCTTCTTACAAAATTAAAAAAGAAAGTGGTGATACATTAGGTATGGCAAATACGCTTATTAACCTGGGCGAAAATTCGTATGATTTAAACAATTACACCAACGCATATAAATATTTTAATGAAGCAGAGGTTTTATATAAAGCAATAAAAAATAAAGAGGGGTTATCTAAAGTATATACCAACCTGGGGGTAATGGCAGCAAAACAAAAAAAAATTTCTGCTGCCAAGGATTACGAGTTAAAAGCAGTAACACTTGCCAAACAAATAAAAGATAATTATGTACTTAATGAAGTGTATGCCAATTTAAGTAAAACCTATAAAGAGGTTGATCAGCTTGACTCTGCCCTTATAGCAAAAGATAAAGCCATGGCTGCAAAAGATTCGATGATAGACCTTACGGTGCAGCAGCAAATTGCCGAAATGCAAACCAAATACGAAACCCTAAAAAAAGAAAAACAAATTGAAGAACAAAAATTCAGCATTGAAAAACGGAATTATATCATTGCTGCAACAGCAGCTTTTATTTTGCTGGCAGGCTTTGTTGCCTGGGCATTTTTTAACCGCTTTCGTTTAAAAAAGAAAAATGAACTGCAGCAAAAATTAAATGAACAGCAACAAAAAGCTACCATAGATATTTTAACTGCCGAAGAAAAAGAACGTAAAAGAATTGCCAGCGATCTGCATGATGGTGTAGGCCAGTTAATGACTGCGGCGTGGCTTAACCTGCAGGCCATTGATGTGCAACATATAACAACCAACGAAGAAACATCGCAGCTTTTAGCCAAAACAATTCACCTGGTTGATGAGAGTTGTAAAGAAGTAAGAGCCGTAAGCCACAATATGATGCCTAATGCCTTATTAAAAAAAGGATTGGTAAATGCAGTAAGAGAATTTATAAACCAGATAAACACAAAGTCAACAAAAATAAATTTACAAACAGAAGATTTAAACAAAGCCTTGCCTACGCATGTAGAAACGGTGCTATACAGGGTGATTCAGGAAAGCGTAAATAATGTTATAAAACATGCTGCAGCTACCAGTTTAGACATCAGCATAAACCAGGATGATACTGGAATTGATTTGATGATAGAAGATAATGGTAAAGGGTTTGTACTGGAAGAAGCTGTGCAGAAAGATGGCATTGGATTACAAAATATTAAAAGCAGGATTGATTTTTTAAACGGAACAGTTAATTGGAGCAGCGCACCAGGTAAAGGCACGCTTGTAGCCATACATATACCCGCCTGAAAATTATGAGCAATGTAAAAAAAATAAGGTTAGCCCTGGTTGATGATCATCAGATTGTAATTGATGGTTTAAAAGCGTTGCTAAGTACCGAAAAAAATATAGATATTGTTGTTACGTCAAACTCCGGTACAAAAATGCTGGAATTGTTGAAACATAATGGTGTTGATATTTTACTGAGCGATATTGTAATGGACGATATAAGCGGCCAGCAACTAGCTAAAGAAGTAAGAAGGCTTTTTCCGCATATAAAAATTATTGCCTTAAGCATGAGCAGCGTTGGCGAAGTGGTAGAGGAAATGATAAACGATTCCGATATATCGGGTTACCTGCTTAAACAAACCGGTAAAGATGAATTGTTGACGGCCATTGAAAAAGTTTACAGCGGGGGCATTTATTTTCAACAAAAAATTCTGGATGAACTGGAGAAACAATCTCAATTGCGAAAAAATCTGCAGGAGGTACACCTTACCCAACGTGAAAAAGAAATTATTGTTTTAATGGAAAAAGATTTATCCAATAAACAAATTGCCGACCAGCTCAATATTTCTATACGTACGGTAGAAACTCACCGTAAAAACATACTTAAAAAAACAGGTACTAATAATTTGTTGAGCTTGTTAAAATGGGCTTACGAACACAAGATAATCGGTTAAATTTCACCACACCATTCTTTCCGTTATTTGATACATTTCCGCATGTACCGTATCAACGGTATATGCAGGTTTTGCAGGTTTACTATGTTGCAGTCTTAAATAAAAAGATTATGACAAATAAAATGCTACTGCTCCTTATCAGTTCTACGCTGATTATACACAGTACAAACGCACAACTAGGCATATTTAAAAAGAAAAAAACAGACACAAACCAAACACCAGACAGTGTGGCCGCTCCTGCAAAAGAGGAAAAGGAAGAGAAGAAAGAAAAAAAGGGTGGTAATTTTTTTCAGAAAGTGGTGGGTAAAATTGCCAAAGGTGCCGGTGGAGTTATTGGTACCAAATCAACAGATAACTTTAGTTCCTTTGAGCCCCTGGTATATTTCAGCAGTAATCTATATGGTAAAGAAGTAGGTACCATGGAAATTGATTTTATACCCGGCTGGAAAAAAAACAGCGACCTGGTTACCGTAATGCTTATGCCTGCTGATAAACTGTTTTTTTACAAGTTAGATGGCAGCGTAAAAGTTGATGGCATCCCGGCAGATTACCTGGCAGCAGGTGCCTACAGTAAAATTTTTGAGGGCAGCAATAACAATAAAACGCTGGAGCTTGAAACCAAAAACGGAAAAGCAAAATTTGTTTTAATCCCCAATAAAAATAAAATAAAAGTTGTTTCTTTTAACAATTCAAAAGAAAATTTTGAACTGGATATGAATAAAGATTTTACTATTCAGTTAGAGAATTTTTCTACAAAGCCCGGTGCTATGGTTAAAATTAGGGTATCGGCTACAATCCTTGGCCTGCGGGGTTTATATGATATTGGATCATTTAAACCGGCAGCATCCATAACCATACCCGGTTATATTTTAGAGCATATAAACACAACCAATAAAGGTATGAGTTTTAAAAACTGCTACCTGGTAATTGATGATGTTGAATTAAAAGAGGCAAACGACGAAGGCGGCAAATACAAAACACCCATAAAATATTTAGCAGGCAATAGTTTTGCAATACCTGTTAAAGTAACAAACGACGCTTCCACTTATTTTGGTTTTACTGTCAGGGCCGAAGAAAAATTGCCACTGGGTAAAATAAATTACGAATTTGTAAAACAAAACGCCTTTTTTGCCAGGCCAACTGAGCAGGCTAAAAAAATAGCGGTAACTACTTTCGCAATCACTGGCACCACATACTACTACAACGAAAAAGAAGACAAATTAATGCAAACCCGTACCGAAAAGGAATTAATCTTTCCGCAAATACCTGATGCAACTTTAAATGACATTTTAGAAAAAATGTATCCGCAGCTTACAAAAGTTTTTCAGGAAGAGTTGGGTGCTGCATTTATTGCGCCTGAAGCGGTAACTGGTACAAAGGATTACCAATCTTTAGATCGTTATAGCTACAACGATGCAAATACAAAAGAAAATTTTTCAAAGTCGTACAAAGGTTTACACCCATTGCCAACTACGGTTCCTTTGGCCGCAACTTATAATGGCGAGCCAGCTTTGTTTGCTGCAACCGGTGCCAATGCATTATTAAAAGTAACGCTTAATTTACAGCTAAGCTGGGATAACGTGCCGCAAATGAAACCCATTTTAACTGTAGAAATGCTTGGCGATAAAAACGGCGGGGAGACTGGTGTGTTACTCACCAAATTTTTTACAGCAAAAATTACAGGCCAGGGTTATAAACTAAAAAAGGGTATGGATACGCAAAAAATACTGGGCGATATAGTAAGGCAGGATGATCTGATGCAGATGCTGAGAGCAGGGCTGAAAGATTTGCTGGCTAAAGAAAAACAAAATGGTGAGTATGGGCCCATCTGGGAGTTGCAGAAATAGCTTTTTAAAATTAAGCGAAGAGTCAATAATTAATTAAAAATCTCCTCCATGTCAAAAAAAATTACTTTTATATTCGCCTTTATTGTGGTCGCTTTTTTTACCTCAAAAAAATGTGCTGCCCAAAATCCTTTAATAGTTAAACCTGTTGGCGCTACTGTTTTAGAGCCTAAAAATAAAGATCAGGAAATTTGGCAAAATAATGAATGGAATGGAAAATTTTTTTACCAGGGTACAGGCACCAACTGTAAACTTTGTGTAACCGACGGTACTGCTGCTGGTACGATTTATTTAAAAGATTTAAATGCCGATCTTTTTCAGTTTACCATACCAGCACAAAATTTTATTTACATCATCACCGAAAAAACAACAGGCACATTTCCTTCGCTGGTAAACAATGTAGAAATATGGAAGAGTGATGGAACTGTTGCAGGCACAGTATTGGTAAAAGCAATGCCGACTTACAATCCCTTCAGCTCCTCTCAATACGAAACCTGGACAAGCGATGCCAACCTCGACAGGAATTTTTCGGTTGATGGCGATGTAATGTACTTCGGTGGTTACGATGCTGTAAATGGTAACGAACTGTGGCGTACCGATGGAACTACCGCAGGCACTTTACTGATAAAAGATATTAAACCTGGCACCGGTAATAGTAATGTGGGAGGCTTCTGCAAAATTGGTACTACTACTTTATTCAGGGCTGCAGCCAGTGGCTTAAATTATACTTTATGGAAAACAGATGGCACTGCAGCAGGCACTGAAGAAATTGTTATACCTGGATTAACTTTTTGGCAGGCACCTGTTGGTAAAATCAATAACAAACTTATTTTTTACGGTTATGATGTCGTTAACGGTGCAGAGCCATGGGTAAGTGATGGAACTGTTACAGGCACATATATGCTTGCAGACATTAATGCCGGTACAGCAAATTCCACTACCAGCTCGTTACAAAATTTGCATTTAAGGTTTAATGATAAGTATTGTTTTTTTATTGCCAATAAAACAAGTGGTAATAATAATTTATGGAGAACAGATGGCACCATTACCGGCACCATTCAATTAACATCCACAACAGGTTTAGGCTCAAATTTTAGTGGAGGTGGTTATTCAGATATTGATAACACAGGCTTATGGTGGCTGGAAGGAAATGAAAAATTATATAAAAGCGATGGTACTGTTGCAGGTACATCTTTAGCCACAACAACATTAAGCAATGCGCTGTATTTAAAAATTTATAAATCGGCTGCATGGTTTCATTCCCGCAGGGCATCAATAAATAATCCTGAGCCATGGCGCAGCGATGGTACTGCTGCCAATACTAATATTGCACTAGAAGTTCAGCCTGCGGATTTAGGTTGCTATCCTTATGGTTTTTTTGTAACCAACAACAAACTGCATTTTTTTTCTGATTATGCAGCATCAAAAAATTTATACCAGTACAATGGTGATTTTACTTTTAATGGTGGCGTGGCTGGTGGTAAATGGAAAGACAGTGCCAACTGGAACAGTATGCTGCCGCCGGGCATTACCGATTCTGTTTTTATAAATACCGGCACACCCAATGCTTTAAATATAAATGGTACTACTGCTTACGCCGGCACGCTAATTATGCAAAACAATGCTGTAATAAATTTTACTAATCTAACAGATAGCTTGATTATAAATACCAGATTTGCACCCGGCAGTAATAATAATTTTACCGGTACCGGTGTGCTTGCCTTAAAAAATAATAAAGGAGACAGTGTACAAATAAATAATGGTTTTACAGCGGGAAGATTATCTTTACAAAGCAACAGTAATTTAATTACAGGCAACATCAGCGTTGCAAACAATATTAATTTAAGCAATAGCGGTAAACTTATTTTAAATAATAATAATTTTACTTTAACCGGCAACACATCTACTGCAACAGCAAGTGCAGCAAACTTCATAGTTACCAATGGCAGTGGCAAAATGTTTATAGAAAATATTGGCGCCGCTGCAAGAACAGGTACAGAAATATTTCCAATAGGTACTGCAACAAATTTTAATCCTGTTACCCTTAGCAACACTGGCACCGCAGATGTATTTGGTGCAAGAGTTATTAACGGTGTTAATTTTAATTATAGTGGCGAAACGCCGCAATCTTCTGCTTATGTTTCGGGGGCAGTAAATGCTACCTGGTTTATTACAGAAGCCGTTGCTGGTGGCAGCGATGGAGCCATAGGCTTGCAATGGAATGCAGCACAGGAGCTTCCTTCATTCAACAGAAGTATTTCTCAATTGGGTCATTTTACAGGAGGCATTTGGAATTTGGGTACTGCAGGTGCAGCTACAGGAAGCGACCCTTACAATTATTCAGGAAATAATATAACCAGCTTTTCTCCGTTTGGTATATTTAATAACAATGCTGCATTACCGGTTCGTTCTGCAAAACTTTCAGTTACAAAAAATTCAACCGGCAATAAATTGCAATGGACAATTGATGCAACAGATGCAGTAACAATTGAATTAGAAAAATCTGCTGATGCTGTCAACTTTACAAAGTTTTATCAAACCCAATACACTGCAACTGGTTTTTATAGTGATGCAGCAATGGCAGGTAAAATTTATTACCGTTTAAAAGTATCAGACATTAATGGAAAAATTACGTACAGTAACCTGGTATGGATCAGCAATAAGGACGAAAAGATAAATATTTATCCGACAATTACCTCCTATGCTTTTACAGTACAAAATAATACAACTGATAAAATGGAGTTTCAATTATTTAGCAGCGATGGAAAATTAATGAGTATGCAAAATTTGCAAAGCGGCAGCAATTCAATTAATATCTTATCGTTTGTAAAAGGGGTATATTACTATAGAGTTGTAAAAGGGGGGCATAACGAAAAAAATGGCATGATTATTAAACAATAAATAATGATAAAAAATTTTAACCTGCTGCTCTGCATGTTTTGTTGTGCAACAATTTTTGCCCAAACGCCGGTAATAGGGCCTGTAAATAATAAAAGTGAAGAAGCAAAAATTGAAATTATTACTTCATCCGAAAGGGTTGTAGCAATAGATGATAAGTATTTTAATGAGGCAGCCACAGCTTCTTTAATAAAACAAATGGGCAAAACAAAATTTGAACTGGTAAAAAAATATGGTGTTCAAAATAATTATCCAGATTGTATAAAGGCTCTTTTAAAAAATAATAGGGAAGAAAACTTTTCTGATTTTAATTTATACAAGATCGCCGATTTTTACAATATTAAAACTTTAGAGGAGGATTGGGGAGAGTGGAGTGTTGTTCTTGCAGGTGCTGCAGAAAATAAAAATGGAATTGCAAATTGTGTATTTAATACAGATTTTTATATAATAATTAAATCAGCAGCTATAAGAAAAAAAAATGATGATGAGGTTACTGAAGCTGACAAACCTCTTATTAATACCGATACTGATGGCGATGGTGTAATGGATAATGAAGATGTATGCCCTGCTCTTGTTGGTGATAAAAAAAATAAAGGCTGCCCTGTTAAGAGCGAAAAAATAATACCCGTTGAAAAGAAGCTGTTGCCAGATAATTTTTGCAAATTTTTTAATAGCATTATTGCTAATGCCAAAGATGGTTTTAATGATCTTGCAGTAGATGCTAAAGTGTTGAATGCCCCCTATTCATTTGAATTGGCAGATAATTTTCCTGGCTTTAGCGAAAAGCCAACGCTCAATCTGTCAATAAATTACATGGATGTACACCATAATTGTATTGACGAAGTGAGGGTAATTGAACATTTTGAAGCAGTAAAAAATGAAATTGAAAAATGTATCAATAGCCTGGGAACAAATACAGTTGAAAAGGGCCAGCTAAAAAATACGGTATGGGTAATTCCCACCCAAAAAGATAATGCCGGAAAAAATTATTATACTGAAGTTATACTTGCTGCTGTACAAAATACTAAAACGTTACAATATTTTACCGAACTTTTTGTGCAAAAGAGATTTGTAAAACCCTGATCCCCAAAAAAAAATTTATGCTTGCATTTAAATGCGAAAACATTTTTATACATTTTTAATAACAGCAAAAATAAAAATAATTTGCATCTGCAAAACATTTTTCCTCTGCAATATTTTTTCTCTCCTCTCAAAAATTTTAACTTTTGCCTTGCAGCTTTTTTTAATAAAGTTTTGCCTTTTTTATTTGGTTAAATAATATTTACTATCACACAAAACAAAAAGGAGAAAAATTTCATAAAAACATAAAGAATTATGTAACTCTTTATATTATGAACTTTAACTCCTTCTTTTAATATGTGACTAACTTTATCAGTTCAAACTAAAAACACTTTACACACATGAGAAAATTTTTGTTAATGCTAACTGTGCTTACTTTATGCACAACGCTGGCACTTGCACAAACAAAGCAAGTTACCGGCATGGTCAAAGATGATAAGGGCATTGGGGTTCCCTTTGTATCTGTACTTATTAAAGGAACCAACAAAGGAGTTAATGGCGATAAAGATGGCAACTTTGCCATTGATGCCAAAAGCGGTGATGTACTTTCATTAAGTGCAGCCGGCTACGATCCTAAAGAAGTTACTGTTGGCGCCGAATCAGCTTACACCGTTACTTTGGTTAGCAATGGCGCTCTTTCCGAAGTGGTGGTAACAGCCCTTGGTATAAGAAGGAGGCCAAAAGAATTAGGTTATTCTTTAGCCAAGGTTTCAAACGAAGAATTGACTAATGGCCGTTCGCCGCAATTGGCGCAAAGCTTAGCCGGAAAAGTTTCTGGTTTAGCAGTGTATAACGTTAACAACTCGGTTGATCCGGCTGTTAAAATTACTTTACGTGGTTACCGTTCTTTATCAGGTAACAACGATGCGTTGATCGTTATTGACGGTTTACCCATGCCTCCCGGTGGTGCATCTACAATTTTAAACCTTATCAATCCAAATGATATAGATAATGTAACTGTATTAAAAGGTGGAGCAGCCGCAGCCCTTTATGGTTCTGATGGTGTTAATGGTGCCTTAATTATTACTACAAAAAAGGGAACCAAGGGAAAAGCAAGAGTAAGTTTCAATCATTCTACCAACGTAGAAAAAATAAACTTCATTTCTGAATTCCAGGAAAAATACGGCAGTGGCTCTCATTATGCCGCAGGTTTTGGTACTGCAGGCTGGAAACCTAATTATTTAGACAGGATGAAAGATAACTGGCGCTCTTACGAAAACCAGCAATTTGGTGATGCCTTTGATGGTTCATCAAGATTAGCCGGCCGTACTTTAGAAGATGGCAGCACACTTTTTCTGCCTTACTCTAATTTAAAAAATGAAAGAAAAAAAATATGGGATATTGGTTATACCATCAATAACCAGGCAAGTGTTAGTGGCGGTAACGATGCCAGCACTTTCTTTTTATCGGTTGAAAATAATTTAACCCATGGTATTGTTCCCGGCGATAAAAGTTTGAGAAATGGCATCAGACTTGGAGCAACAACTGAAACAGGAAGATTGAAAACAGGTTTTAACGCCTCTTACATTCAGGCTAATTACGACCGTACCACTTTTGATTTTTATAACGAATCAATTAACCAGGCGGGCAATATCCCTTTATCTACTTTCAGGGACTGGCGCACTAATAAATTTGCCAGCCCAAATGCCTGGTACAACGACTATTTTACCAACCCTTATTTCAGGCTGGATAATGAGCGTACTAAATATCAGGATGCCAATATTACCGGTACGGTAGATGCAACATATAAAATTGCTTCGTGGCTAAATTTGTATGACAAATTAAGTGCTTTGAATAATTCAAGAACACAAAAAAGCACCACCGGTAAATTCATTCACAGCGACTGGGCAAAAAATAAAGCCTTTGTTCCGGTAGGAATTGACCAGGGTGATGGTTTGGGTATTACCAGGGCGGGTACTGATTTTTTAGGCGCAGTTTCAGATAATATAAATAGTGAAAATATTATCAACAACGAATTACAATTGCAGGCCAACAAGACTTTTAACGATTTTAAGGTTAATGCCATTGCAGGTTTTAGTATTTACGACAGAAAAACAAAATTTGTAAGCGTAAGTTCTTCTTCTATTGTAGTACCCGATGTTTACAACGTAAATAACCGTTTGGGTAATTTAGGTGGTGGAGAAAGTAATTCTCAATTTAGAAAGTATGGATATTATGGTGATGCTTTGGTAGGCTGGAAAGACAAGATTTTTTTGCATGCTTTTGGCAGATACGATGCGACTTCAAAGTTTTATGCTGCTAACAGGCCATCAAGCTTATATTCTTATTTTTATCCGGGTGTTGATGTTGCTGCTATTATTACCGACATCTTCCCTTCTTTAAAAAGCAATGTGTTAGGCTATGCTAAAATAAGAGCTGGTTATAATAAAAATGGTAACGACAATATTGATCCACAAAGTTTAAATCCGGTTTTTCCTAATGGAGCAGGGTTCCCTTATGGCAATACCGTTGGTATTACTGTTGGTGATTTATTGCCTGATGCAAACTTAAAACCAGAATTTGTATATACTGCCGAAATTGGTGGCGAATTTCAGTTATTTAAAAACAGGGTTAATTTAGATGTTACTTACTACACTCAAAAAAGTGAAGGTCAGGTGGTATCAGTAACTATCCCCCGTACAACTGGTTTTGGCACATTACGTATCAATGTAGGTGAAACCAAAAACTGGGGTTTTGAATCTGACTTAAAAGTGCAGATTGTAAAGAGCCGCAATTTTAGCTGGGATATTAGTGCCCGCTATGCCTATAACAACAACAAAGCAATTAAATTATACCAGGGGGTTGATGAGTTTTTACAGGCAGGTTTCAGTTATGCTTCTGCTTATGTTATAAAAGACCAGTCTTTCCCGGTGTTAAAAGCTATCGGTTATGTACGTGATTCTTTAGGCCGTATTGTTGTAAATAAAGCAACCGGTTATCCGCTTAACAACGGACCGCTAAAAAACTTTGGCCGCACTACTCCGCCGCACATGGTGGGTGTTGGTACAAAATTCAAATACAAAGAATTTACCTTAACTGCTAATATGGAATACCGTGGTGGTCATGTTATGTACAGCGATTTAGGAAGACAAATGACCTTTACCGGTTCGGGCAAATGGACTGAAGAAAGAGCCCCATTTATTGTACCTAACTCATCTTACAATGACGGTACGGGTAAATTTGTTATCAACGATAAGCCTGTTAACGAAGCAGAGTACGAATACTGGGTTACTTATTACAGGGTAATTGCCGAAAATTTTGTGGTACCCGCCTGGTTCATTAAATTAAGAGATGTAAATCTTTCTTATAATTTACCTGCTTCTCTTATTAATAAAACTAAATTTTTATCGGGTGTTACCGTTGGTTTATACGGCAGAAACCTGTTAACCATTGTTGATAAGAAAAACCAATTTACCGATCCTGAATTCAGCTTTACCAATGGTAACGGATTAGGTGTAAGCACAACAGCGCAAACACCTCCTGTACGCCAGTATGGTTTTACATTAGGTCTGAATTTTAAATAATTATCTCTAAATAATAAATTATTATGAAACTGAATAAATTAACAGTCATTTTAGCAACGGGTATTTTGCTGGTGAGTTGCAGCAAAAAATACATTGACGTAAATACCAATCCCAACACACTTACCAGCTCCACGCCGGATTTTGTATTTACATCCGGTGCAAATCGTACCGCAGCTATTTTAGGCCCTAATGAAACCGGTGAATACTGGAGTGGGCATTGGACGCAATCATCAACTTACATTTATGATGCTACCAGGTTTTCTTACAATTTTAATAATACCAATTTCAACTTTTGGGATACCTGGTATGATGTACTGGAAGATTTTCAGTATGTAATTAACAATGCCGATGCCGGTGGAATACCAGCATTTAAAGGCCCGGCTAAAGTAATGAAGGCTTATATTTTTCAAATGATAGCAGATGCTTATGGCAATGCACCATATTCAGATGCTTTTAAAGGTTCTACATCCATTGCGCCCAAGTTTGATGATCAAAAGGTTATTTACGACAGTCTGATTGTTTTACTTGATGGTGCTATTACTGATTTAAAAGCCAATGCATTTACCGGTTCTTACGGTGGTGCCGACATCGTTTTTAAAGGAAACACTACTAACTGGGTTCGGTTTGCCAATTCTTTAAAATTAAGAATTCTTACCCGTCAAAACCGTGTTGCCGGCCGCAGTGCTTATATCATTGCAGAAATAAATAAAGCTGCCGCAACTACCGAAGGCTTTTTAGCAGCTGGCCAGGATGTAAGATCAAATCCTGGTTATGTAGCAAGTGCCGGGCAAACCAATCCTATTTATAACAATTGGGGTTACACGGCTACCGGTGCTGTTCAGGCATTAGCCCGTTTCCCCAGGCCCACTACTTTTTTATTAAATAATTTAATAGC
>NZ_JANPCM010000080.1:0-2353 GCF_031430955.1 Ferruginibacter sp. | reverse complement strand
GTTCCAGGTCCTTCCAAAATCTGTGGTCTTCCACACGCCGCCATTGTTTACACCAATATAAAATACATTGGGTTGAGAAGGTACGCCGACAGCACCCACCGTTCTGCCGCCACGGTGTGGGCCAATGCATCGCCATTGCATACTATTAAAATATTTTGCATCTAAACTTTGTGCAGTTGAGTGAAAAGATTGCAACATCATCAGTGCAATCGCTATTTTGTAAAAAGAAAAATATTTCATAAATAGTTTTGTTGGAGTAATTGAAATTACAAAGAAAGTGAGATAATAAATGGTGTAATTATTTTGAAAGATTTGTTTTAAAAATTTTAAAAGTCTCTTTAAAAATTTGGAATTATTATTGGCAACAGCAGCCAACTGAATAAAGTAATCAGTATCACACAAATTATATTCAGTATAAAACCTGTTTTAATCATTTGGTTTAGTTTGATGTGCCCACTGGCAAACACAATAGCATTGGGTGGCGTACCCATCGGTAACATGCTGGCGCAACTGGCACCCAGCGTCATGGGTATGCCCAGTAATAAAGGATTAATATGCAGTGCATCGGCCACAGCAGAAATTACCGGCGCCATCACAATTACCTGTGCAATATTGCTCATTACCTCACTTAAAAAAACAGAAATTAATGTAACAATAAAAATAAGCACTAAAATATTACTGGTGGCAAATCCTGCAATGTATTGGCCAAGGCTTTCCATAAGTTTGGCTTCTTCTAAAGATTTTGCCATGGCAATACCACCTCCAAACAATAATAAAATTCCCCAGGCCATTTTTTTGGTATCGCCCCATTCCAGCAATCGTTCATCAGGATCGTCCTTATTTCTTCCGCTGGGTACAATAAATAAACTGATGGCACCTATTAAAGCAATGATGGTATCATCTAACTGAAACAATTTTTGGGTTGAATTAATAATGTCTTTTGTGATCCACAAAAAAGCCGTGCTGCAAAAAACGATCAGCACTCTTTTTTCCTGGCGGGAAAGTTTACCCATTTCTTTTAACTCGGCATCAATAAAATTTTTACCGTCAATGCTATGGCTGAGGTGGTTGGGGTACAACCATTTTACCATTACAAAATACAACGATAACAATAATAAAATGGCCAGCGGCATACACAGCAGCATCCATTTTACAAAGTCAATGCCGTGTTTATAATGTTCGTTAAGGTGGCGCACATAAGCCACATTGGGCGGCGTACCAATTATGGTTGCAATGCCACCAAAATTACTGGCATAGGCAAGAGACAACATCAGTGTTAATGAAAAATTTTTAATGTTGGCAGCAGGATTGGCATGCTGGCCAATAACATGAATTACCGATGCCGCAATAGGAAACATCATCATAGTTGTAGCCGTATTACTTAACCACATGCTTAAAAAACCTGTTGCTAAAATAAATCCCAAAATAATATTATTGCCGTTGGTGCCTGTAAGTTTTATAATGCTCAAAGCAATACGTTTGTGCAAATTCCATTTTTCTATGGCCATGCCTAAAAAAAAGCCCCCCATAAAAAGATAAATGATAGAATCGGAATAGCCTTTAGAAGTTTCTTTTATGGAATTGATATTGAGCAGTGGATACAGCACCAACGGTAACAGTGCCACTACCGCCAGCGGCATAGCATCTAAAACCCACCAGCTAATCATAAGCACGGCTACTGATAAAACCAGGTTTGCTTTAAAGGCTAATGTAAAAGGATTTACAAAAAAGGAGACCAAACAAAGTAATATCCCTGCAATCAGTGCAGTTTCTTTGCGGTACTTTTTAAAAAATTCAAGCATAGATTTTTTTATACAATCGCCAAATTAAAACAGTTTGGGCAATATCGTAAGCCAGCTTAAAACTAAATTTGCATTTCACCCAATAAAAAATAAATATGAGCAATTTAGTAAATGAATTTAACGGTTACCGCACTAAAATGAACGAGGTTATTTTAGCTAAAGATAATTTGGTAATAAAACGCCTGTGGAATTTAGACACCAATACCTATGCCGCCGGTGCACTGGATGTAACCACCAAAGAATTGCTGGGCCTTGTGGCCAGCATGGTATTGCGCTGCGATGATTGTATAAAATATCATTTGGGTAAAGCATACGAATTAAAAGTAACTACCGAACAAATGTATGAAGTGTTTGCCGTGGCCAATATTGTGGGCGGCACCATTGTAATACCGCATACGAGAAGAGCGGCGGAGTACTGGGAAGAACTAAAGAATAATGAATAAGGAACAAGGAATTTTGAATGTTGAAGGGAGGAAAACAGAAATGCAGGATGATGATTTTTTAACCTAAAAAAAATAGTATGGAAAGAAAATTTGACCTTAACGAAAGAC
>NZ_JANPCM010000079.1:0-1627 GCF_031430955.1 Ferruginibacter sp. | reverse complement strand
GCCATATATTTGCCCGTGTTAATCATTTTTCCTGTTACGTCTTTTTGTGTGGATGTTCCAGTTTCTGTAACAGTTTGCTCATTGCCAAATACATCCATTACATCGTAACTAACTACAGACCCTTTAGGTTTTTTTGCAAGGCCTTCTTTAATATCATTTAGGATAGCAGCTTTTCCTTTTACCATGGGTTTATTATTGGAAAGGCTTATGGCATCGTCGGCATAAAACGCAGCTATTGCATTGGTGTCACGGGCATTATCTGCAGCAGCCCAACTGTTTTCCAAAGCCTGTATAGTTGCTTTTAATTTAGTCATATCCGTTGTAACAGCAGCAGGTGGAGCAGCCTCTGTTGCTGTGGTGGCATCTGCTTTTTCTTCTGCAGCGTTATTACATCCAAGAGTTAAGCAAGCCAGGGCAACACAAAGTGTCGCTACTTTAAAAGGATTCATTTTTTTCATTTTTTGATTATTTTATTTATGAGTAAAAAATATACAATTGTATCCTGAATAGATAAAGGCATCAATGTTTGAATTTAAAAACGGGATTAAAAAAACCGGAAGCTGGATTAAACAGCTCCCGGAAATTTTTTAAACTGATACAGGCATTCTAATTGAGTTTTATCAATTTTACTACCTGCCTGTTGACACCCTGGGTAACTTCTGCAAAATAGGTTCCGCTAACCAGGTTAGCCCCCACATTAATGCTCGAAGTTTTTGTAAACACCCGGCTTAGTTCTTTCACTACTCCATTTACATCCATTAACCTAACTGTAACAGGTTCACTACTGTTGCTGATAACCTGTATCCTGAAATCGGTTATTGATGGATTGGGGCTTACACTTACTTTAAAAGGATTGGCTGTTGCCTTTGTTATTACAGGCTGGCTCACTAATGTTAAGGTTGGGGTACATGGTGCACCGCCGTGCACTTTTAAATTACCGCCACCCAGTATTTGTTCAACAGTGGCAGTGCCATTCCAGTTACTGGCAAACCACAAACCACCATCCTTATCCCAAACAGTAATGGCAATCTTATCAGATGAACCAGGTTCTCCCATATCTGTCATGGTTACCTGCAGTACAGCGTTGCCTGCTACCGCAACCGGCAACAATGGATTGGTGATATCAGTAATGTTTGCTTTACCATTAAAGGTGGCTGTTTTAGGGCAATTTTCATTTACTGCTAAAGAGGTCATGGAATTTCCTTTTACCTGGTACACCCGCATTACACCTGCTTCCATTTTTCTTACAATGGTATTAATATTACCCTGCAGGTTAGTTCTAGCTTTATTGTATTTAACATTGAAACCAAAATTGTTTTTAGTGCCTGCCGTGCCTGCTTTAATACCAGCTGAGCTGGTAAGAACGAGGTATCCGCCACCGGTGATGAATAATTCACCTAATGGTTTAGCTACTGTTACAACCGTATTATCATCCGAGCTGTTGCGGCAATAATAATTATTAACAATAATGCCAATGGTAAATTGCTGTGCATCACCACTGATGGTTACGGGATAGTTATAGGTTGCAGTACCCGTTTTAAAGTCGCCGGGGTTTACCAGGCCAACTGGTACAGTAGCAATTATGGTATTGTTATCCCGGTTTATAAATGTAACCGTTGCATTTCTG
>NZ_JANPCM010000078.1:0-2272 GCF_031430955.1 Ferruginibacter sp. | reverse complement strand
CCGACAGCCTGCACCCCGATTTACCCAATAGCATGTCGATGTTTTTAAATTACTGGGATGACGTAATTCCCGTAGTAAAAGCCGCAGAACAACGTATAAAAGATGGCTTGGGTCGAAGTTCGCTTGCCATTCCGTATGCCGGCACCCAAATTTTGGCGCCGGTACCGCACCCCACCAGTTGCAGGGATGGTTACGCTTTTCGGCAGCATGTAGCCGCCGCAAGGCGCAACAGAAAAGTGGATATGATCCCCGAATTTGACCAATATCCCATTTTTTATTTTACTAACCATAACAGCATACAGGGTCCCGGCGAAGTGGTTTGCATGCCCGATCATTTTAAAAAATTAGATTTTGAACTGGAGGCTGCAATAGTTATTTGCAAACCCGGCCGCAATATTATTGCAGCCGAAGCTGATGAATATATAGGCGGCCTGATGATAATGAATGATATTAGTGCAAGAACCTTACAAATGGAAGAAATGCTGCTGAACCTTGGGCCTGCAAAAGGAAAAGATTTTGCAACTGCTGTTGGCCCTATGCTGGTTACTTTAGATGAGCTGGAAGAATTTGAAGTGCCCTGCAAAGAAAATCATACTGGCAAAGCCTGGAATTTAAATATGAAATGCTGGGTTAATGGCGTACAGGTTAGCGATGGCAATGTGGCTGATATGGACTGGACCTTTGCAGAAATTATTGAACGCTGCAGTTACGGCGTACATGTAATGCCTGGCGATATTATTGGCAGCGGCACCGTGGGTACCGGATGTTTTTTAGAGTTGAACGGTACCGGAAAATTAAATAACCCTGATTACACGGAGCAATGGTTGCAAGATGGTGATGTAGTGGAAATGGAGATTGATGGTTTGGGTAAACTCTCAAATACTTTTGTAAAGGATGAGAGTGATTTTAGTATTTTAGAGTTGAAGAAAATATAGTTTTTAACGCAGAGAAAATGACAATTCATTTAAAAGACTTGAAACCCACCGACGTTCAAAATTATTTGCAGCATGCCATTGCGCCAAGGCCTGTATGTTTTGCATCTACAATTGATAAAGACGGAAATATCAATTTATCTCCCTTTAGTTTTTTCAATTTATTTTCTTCCAATCCGCCAATAGTAATTTTTTCTCCTTCCAGAAGAGTAAGGGATAATTCCATCAAACATACTTTACAGAATATTTTAGAAGTGCCCGAAGTAGTTATAAATATTGTTGATTACAATATGGTGCAGCAAACATCGCTTGCCAGTTGTGAGTTTGCAAAAGGTATTAACGAATTTGAAAAAGCAGGATTTACCATGCAACCTGCAACAACAGTAAAGCCACCGATGGTAAAAGAAAGTAAAATAAAATTAGAGTGTAAAGTAAATGAAGTAAAACCATTAGGTACCCAAGGTGGCGCAGGTAATTTAATAATTGCCGAAGTATTAATAATGCATATTGATGAAACTATTTTAAATGCCGAAGGAAAAATTGATCAAACTAAAATGCATCATGTGGCAAGGCTTGGAGGAGATTGGTATTGTAAAGTTGATGAAAGTAATTTATTTACAATAGAAAAACCCAATACGCAATTGGGTATTGGGGTAGATATGTTACCTGCCTCAATAAAAAACAGTACCATACTCAGTGGAAATAATTTAGGACAGTTGGGCAATGTAAAAGAGATACCATTTGTTGACCCTGCATTTACTGATGATAAACTTAAAAATATCATTCAATATTATTCCATTAACCCCGATGATATGGAAAAAGAACTGCACCGTTATGCTAAAGAATTATTAAACACCGGCAAAGTAAGTGAAGCCTGGCAGGTGCTATTAGCTTTAAATTAATTTTTGTAGATTTGATTTACGCCAAAACTTATTTATGAGATTCATTGCTGCAATTATTTTCATTTTTGCCTTTTTAAGCCTTTCTTTTTTAATACCTTCCTGCAAAAAAAATACCGGCACAAACGATGCCACTAAAAAAGACAGTTGGGTAATCATCCAGGAAAAAATACTTACCCCATCCTGTGCTTTAAGTGGTTGTCATGCCTCGGCAACTGATGCTGCCTATGCTCAACATAACCTTGTACTTTCAGCCAGTGTGGCTTTTGATAATTTAATCAACAAACCTTCAAAAAATGCGGCTGCCAATGCCGATGGCATCGTAAGGGTTATGCCCGGCGATTATTTAAAAAGTTTATTGTATCATAAAGTGGATTGCCAGGCAGGGCATCACGCTGCAAATTATGGTGCAACAATGCCATTGAATGGCACCTGGTTAAG
>NZ_JANPCM010000077.1:0-2495 GCF_031430955.1 Ferruginibacter sp. | reverse complement strand
TATTAACCTGCATAGTAATTTATTGAGATAGATAATATAAATTTTTAGAGCAAGGTTTTAATAGCTATTCGAATAATTCTGGTTGCAGATTTTCTTTATCGTCTTTCTTTTCCCATTCCATTTCTACACTTTTACTAAACTCGGTAAGCTTGGCACCAACTGCTTTCCAGCCCATTACCTCCACCAGTTTTATTACTTTAAATTTGGCTTTGCGTATCATTTGGCCACGGCCGCTTTGTACTACCAAAATGGGTTCAGCATCGGTACTTACCATTTCAAGCCGGTTATCTTTTCCTTCTTTAATAAAAAAGAATTTGCTGTGCAGGGTAGTAGTTTCAATTTTAAAACGTTTGATGTTAAACTGTAATTTTTCATTATCAAGATATACAGCCGTTACAATTTTATCAGGATTAAATTTTTCCATCAGTAAAACTTTTTCCGGATCAAAACGCTGCGTTAATTCCTGGTCAGTAATTTCGTAATTACCATCGTTGTACATAATCAGTATCCTGTCTTCAGCATCAAATTTTCCTAAGTATTCTCCTTTTTCTTCTGTATTTAATCTGCCGAATTTATTATCAAACCATAATTTTTTAGCATCCAGTGTTGATTTACCAGCTTCCTTAAACTTAACCGATTTTATAGGATATTTTGTTACAATATTTCCAATACTGCTGCGGCCTTTTATTTCCTGCTCTTCAAAATAAAAATCAAATTCTTTTTTCTTGGCGCTGCAGTTAGGGCTTAAAATAATTTTTACCACTTCGGCCTCGCCGTTAGCATTGGCGGTAAAATAATGTACCCTGCTTTTTTCGGAGCCCTTTGTTAAATCGTATTCTTTATCTCTTGTTACGCCTGACACATTAAAACGTTTAGCATAACTCACACTGGTTTTAGCATCTACATAAATCATATTGTAAGTAGTGCGTTCATCATTTTTTTGAAAAACGGCTACATGCAAAATATCTTTGCCAATAAAAACTTTGTCAGATACTTTTACCACTTTCATTATGCCGCCTTTGGTAAAAGCTATAATATCATCCAGGTCGGATACTTCTGCCACCAGTTCATCTTTCTTTAAACCAGTACCTATAAAACCATCAGCAAAATTGGCGTACAACTTTGTGTTGGCTATCGCTACCGACTTTGCCTGTATGGTATCAAATAATTTAATTTCGGTTTTACGCTCTCTGCTTTTACCATATTTTTTCAACAGGTTTTCGTAATAAGCTACTGCAAAATCGGTAAGATTAGCAATATCATTTTTAACCTGTTTAATATCTGCTTCCAAACCTTTTATCTGTTCGTTCAGTTCATCAATATCTAACCTGTAAATTCTACGAACTGGTTTTTCGGTAAGTTTTACAATATCTTCTCTTGTAATATCTCTTTTTAATAATTTTTTAAAAGGATTGAAGGCAGTATCAATGGCAGCTAAAACTTTATCCCAGGTTTCATGTTTCTTTTCTAACTCTTTATAAATTTTTTCTTCAAAAAATATTTTTTCTAAGGAAGTGTAATGCCATTTTTCCTGCAGCTCTGCTAATTTTATCTGCAGTTCTTTCAGCAATAGATCTTTGGTATTGTCAGTAGCAATTTGCAATAATTCTTTTACGCCTAAAAACTGCGGTTTATTTTTTACAATAACGCAGCAGTTGGGGGAGATACTTACTTCACAATCGGTAAAAGCGTACAATGCATCAATAGTGATGTCTGGTGAAATGCCCGGCGCCAGTTCAATAATAACTTCCACTGCTGCTGCTGTATGGTCCGTAACTTTTTTAATTTTTATTTTTCCTGCATCTGTTGCTTTTACAATACTTTCCATCAATTGAGTGGTAGTAACGCCAAAGGGGACACTTTTTATAACCAATGTTTTTTTATCCTGCTCTTCTATAATTGCCCTTACCCTTATTTTTCCTCCACGTTTACCATCGCCGTAATTACTGGCATCCATTGTGCCGCCAGTTTGAAAATCGGGAAGTATCTCAAACTTTTTTCCTCTTAAATATTTTATAGAGGCTTCAATTAATTCACAAAAGTTGTGTGGTAAAATTTTGGTGGCTAATCCTACAGCAATACCTTCTGCACCCTGTGCCAGCAGCAAAGGAAATTTCATGGGCAATGTTACCGGTTCGTTTTTTCTACCATCATAACTTAATGCCCAGTCAGTTGTTTTTGAATTAAAAGCAACTTCCAGTGCAAACTTGCTCAACCTTGCTTCTATATAACGAGGCGCTGCGGCATCATCGCCGGTTCTTACATCGCCCCAGTTTCCTTGTGTTTCTATCAATAAATCTTTTTGTCCCAGGTTTACCAATGCATCACCAATACTTGCATCGCCATGCGGATGATACTGCATACTTTGCCCAATAATATTAGCCACTTTATTAAACCGGCCATCATCCATCTCTTTCATGGCATGAAGGATCCTTCTTTGCACCGGTTTTAAACCGTCTTCAATGGCAGGCACGGCCCTTTCCAATATTACATAA
>NZ_JANPCM010000076.1:0-3433 GCF_031430955.1 Ferruginibacter sp. | reverse complement strand
GTAGATGCCGATCCTCAGGCCAACAGTACAACAGGTACCGGTTTCGATTTACATAATATTACCCTCAGCCTTTACGATTGTATGGTAAATGAAGCTAAGGTTAAAGATGTAATTCTAAAATCTGAAATTCCTTATTTAGATTTAGTGCCGTCGCATATTGATTTGGTGGGTGCCGAAATTGAAATGATCAATTATCCTAACCGGGAAAGTGTTTTAAAAAATATTTTAGCTCCCATAAGAGACGAGTACGATTTTATTGTTATTGACTGCTCCCCTTCCTTAGGATTAATAACGGTTAATGCATTAACTGCAGCCGACAGCGTGGTAGTACCGGTACAAACAGAATTTTTTGCATTGGAAGGTTTGGGTAAATTATTAAACACTATAAAGATTGTACAAAACAGGCTGAACCCCGATTTAAAAATTGAAGGCATTTTAATGACGATGTACGATGGCCGTTTACGTTTGTGCAACCAGGTGGTTAGCGAAGTACGCCGCCATTTTGAAGATATTGTTTTCAGCAGCATTATACACCGTAATACAAGATTGAGTGAAGCACCAAGTTTTGGCAAGCCGGTAATTTTATACGATGCCGACAGTAAAGGCTCTATCAATTATTTAAACCTTGCAAAAGAAATTTTACAAAAAAATAATCTTACTAAAATAAAAGAAGAAGACAGGATAATACAGTAATGGGCAAATTGGCAAATGTGACAATATGCAAATTTTAAATTCCGGTATCTTTTCTTTTTTTCGTTTGTATAAAACATTATATTAAGTTCAAAATAAATTACTCAAAAATAAATTATACAATTGCTATTTGTTCATTTGCAAATTTGCACATTGTCTCATTGGCACATTAATTATGACCCAACCAAATAAAAAAGACGCACTCGGAAAAGGAATACGCAGTTTATTACAGAATATAGATTCCGATTTAAAAAATACTGCCGGCAGTTTAAGAACCGACGTTGTTGAGCAATCTACTACCTCATCCCGTGTTGCTTTAGAGCAAATTGAAGTAAATCCCAAACAACCCCGTAAAGATTTTGATGAAGTGGCGTTAAGTGAATTAGCTGCTTCGTTAAAGTTGCATGATATTATTCAGCCGCTTACCGTAAGTAAATTACCCAATGGTAAATACAGGTTAATTGCTGGAGAAAGAAGATTCAGGGCCGCAAAAATTGCAGGTTTAAAAGATGTACCTGTTTATGTTAGGCAGGCCAATGATGTGCAGTTACTGGAATTATCTTTGTTAGAAAATTTACAAAGAGAAAATTTAAATGCCATAGAAATTGCATTAAGTTATAAACGCCTGATGGATGAACTGGATTATACGCAGGAGCAAGTGGCAGAACGCATGGGCAAAGACAGAAGCACTGTTACCAATTATATAAGATTATTAAAATTACCTCCTGATATACAAATTGCAGTACGCAATGGTACTATTACAATGGGCCATGCAAGGGCTTTAATAAATGTTGATGTAATAGATAAGCAATTGTACATTTTTAACGAGATAAAAAAACGCAGTTTATCGGTACGGCAAACAGAGGATTTAGTAAGACAAATTTATACACCACATGCTGTTAAAGTTGCTGTAAAAACCGAGATGCCGCCAGCATTTAAAAAGATAGAAGATAATTTAGCATCTAACTTTAATACTAAAGTAAAATTAACACACAATAAAAAAGGCTACGGCTCGGTGTTATTTGAATATTATTCGCTGGAAGAATTAAATGCCCTGCTGGATAAATTTAAAATAACCGTTAGTTAAAGCCAAAATCTCTTGAGCGGCTTTAACAATATAATTCTTTAAATGACTTTTATCAAATCAATAGTTATTGTATTTTTCTTCTTATTAACCGGAAGTAATTTGTGTGCACAAAAAGACACTTTAATTTTAAAAGACACCGGCAGTATTCAAAAAAATAAAAAAGCAGTTGTCAAAAAAGAAAAAACAAAAATTTTCTCTATTGATACTTCCAAGCCATACAATCCACGTGTGGCAATTTTACGTTCTGCAATTTTACCCGGCTGGGGACAATTTACCAATAAAAAATATTGGAAAATGCCGATTGTATATGGTGCCTTGGGCACTACTGCTTATATTTTTGTTAGAAATATAAAACAGTTTAGAGAAGCCAACAGCTCTTACAAAAATGCTATTGATGGCGATACTTCCAACGATAAATTAATTCCCGAACCTTATTACAGTGTACGCAGCAACCCCGACAGAATAAAAAATTTCAGGAACCAAGTGCGGCAGAATGTTGATTACTCCGTTTTATTTTTTATCGCTTTTTGGGGATTAAATGTTGTTGATGCAGCGGTAGATGCACACTTAAAAACTTTTGATGTAAGCGATAATTTAAGTTTACAAATAAAACCCGGCTACAGTCCTTTGGCCAATACCAATGGTATAAGTTTGGTTTTAGATATTCACTCAAAAACTGCCAAGGGGTCTAAATGATTATATTTGTTTTTGTAAAAATTTTCAATAAATAATATTTAATGAGTACAACAGATAATTCTACGTTGAGCGAATCAGGGAGTTTAAAAATTGCATTGATCGGTTATGGTAAAATGGGTAAGGCTATTGAAGAAATTGCTTTGCAAAGAAATCATACTGCTGTTTTAAAAATTGATATTAATAACACCGACAGTTTTAACAAAGAAAATTTACAGCAATGCGATGTGGCCATTGAATTTACCGGTCCACACAGTGCTGTAGAAAATATTTTAAAATGTCTTGATGCAGGGATACCTGTTGTAAGCGGCAGCACCGGCTGGCTGGAACAATGGGAAATTATAAAAAATAAATGCGAAACATTGAATGGTGCACTTTTATATGCCAGCAATTTTAGTGTTGGTGTAAATATTTTTTTTGAGTTGAATAAAAAACTGGTACAGCTCATGAGCCGTCAACCTGAGTATGAAGTGAGTCTGGAAGAAATTCATCACACAAAAAAAAAAGATGCACCAAGCGGTACAGCGATCACATTGGCCGAACAAATTTTAGACAATAATCCTGTTAAGAAAAAATGGATCAATGATATTGCAAAATATCCCAACGAACTTTCTATAATAAGCAAAAGAATTGATCCTGCACCCGGCACACACTCGGTAAAATACAGCAGTGCCATTGATGATATAGAAATTATACATACAGCCCACAGCCGCACCGGCTTTGCAACAGGCGCTGTATTAGCCGCAGAGTTTTTACACAGAAAAAAAGGAATTTACAATATGAAGAATGTATTAGGCTTATAATTTATATACATTGCAATTTGTTTATTAAATCTGCGTTTGTGTTTTCTTATACATATCTTTATAATAAGCAGTTATACAGGAATGAAAAGCCCAAAAATCTCTTTAGCCATAGTTGATGATCACCAGATAGTAATTGATGGATTAAAATCTTTACTGCAGG
>NZ_JANPCM010000075.1:0-3722 GCF_031430955.1 Ferruginibacter sp. | reverse complement strand
GCTCCTGAATTTTCTCCAGTTCTTCTTCGCTTGCATTGTGGCCGCCTAATGCCTGCAATACTAAATTAGCAGACGAACCTGCAAATAAAGTATCAATCATTTTATTTAAAAATTGCTTTTGCGTTTTTTCCCTGGTTACAGCAGGTTGATAAATATGTGTTTTGCTGCTGTCGTTACGGGTAACCAAACCTTTTTCAAACATGATCTGCATCAATTTTAAAGTAGTGGTGTAGCCGCTGTCTTTTGTCTTTGATAACTCTTCATGCACCACACGTACGGTTGCATTTTTTTCGTTCCAAAGCACTTGCAGTATCTCCAGTTCGCTTTCGGTAGGCTTAAGAATTTTAGTTAATGTCATTTTATTACGATTGTTTTCGTAAGCAAAATACGATTTTACTCGTAAATAGCAAATCCGTTCATGTAATTTTTATTAACAATTAACTTTTGAGCAAGATATTCCCGCTGATTTCGCAGAAAAAAGGTTTTGCAATCACCAGTTATAGGGAGGTGTAAAAATGTAGGCAAAATAAATTCTGCGGAATTAGCGAAATCTGCGGGGAAATAAAAAAAGCCCTGATGTAGAAACATCCTGACTTCTTGGTTATAATGGTTCTGATTAGACTTTTTGAATATCCTGTTAAGATATTAGAAACTTTTAATTTTTTAAAGTTATTTCTGTGTATTCTTTAATTCAATATTGGCACCACCTAATGCATCAACTAATGTTTTGTATTTAGCTGCTGCGTCTTCTTTCAACTCATTGCCATCCACAGAAATCATTCCTTTTTTTATGGCTAAAGAGTAATTATCTTTTTTTAATAAATTATCTGCGGCTAATGCATCAATCAAACTATTTGTTTTGGCATTTATTTCATCTTTATCAGCCATTACTGTTACATTCATTTTGCCCGGGCCATCTTCCTGTGTAATCTTCATTTCTTTGATTACTTCATGCTTAATTGTTTTAGACTCAGCTTTACCATAAATGGTTGCAAGGGTAGGAGCAATTACTAAAGAAACAATACTCATCAATTTAATTAAGATGTTCATTGACGGGCCGGAAGTATCTTTAAATGGATCACCAACGGTATCTCCAGTTACAGATGCTTTGTGCGGCTCTGATTTTTTATAAAACATTTCGCCGTTTATTTCAACACCTTTTTCAAAAGATTTTTTTGCATTATCCCAGGCACCACCGGCATTGTTCATAAACATTCCCATTAATACACCACTAACGGTAGCGCCTGCTAAAAATCCACCTAACACCTCGGGGCCAAAAGAAAATCCAATAATTAATGGAGATAATAAAGCGATAGCACCCGGCAACATCATCTTTTTTAAAGATGCTTCGGTAGAAATGGCCACACATTTATCGTACTCCGGTTTGCCGGTTCCTTCCATAATACCAGGGATAGTGCGGAACTGCCTGCGTACTTCTTCCACCATTGCCATAGCCGCTTCACCTACTGCACGAATGGCCAGAGAAGAAAATATAAATGGAATCATTCCACCCACAAATAAGCCCGCTAATACAGGAGCTTTATAAATATCAATACCTTCAATACCTGAAATACCCACAAAAGCTGCAAACAAAGCCAATGCTGTTAAAGCAGCAGAAGCAATAGCAAAACCTTTACCCGTAGCCGCAGTTGTATTACCCACCGCATCAAGTATATCTGTTTTTTCACGAACATCTTTTGGTAACTCACTCATCTCTGCAATACCGCCTGCATTATCTGCAATAGGGCCGAATGCATCAATAGCCAATTGCATAGCTGTAGTTGCCATCATACCGGCAGCAGCAATAGCCACACCGTATAAACCAGCACAATAAAAACTCATGTAAATACCACTTGCTAAAACTAATATTGGAAGAAAAGTACTTTCCATACCCATTGCCAAACCGCCAATTATATTTGTTGCATGACCTGTTGCAGATTGACGAATAATACTTTTTACCGGACGCTTGCCCATTGCAGTATAATATTCAGTGATCATACTCATTAAAGTACCCACTGCAAGACCCACCATTATTGCACCGAAAATACCATTCTTGGTAAACTCATGACCACGAAGTGTCATGGTATCGGGCATTAAATAATTTACTAAGAAGTAAGAAGCAATTGCGGTTAAAACGATAGAACCCCAGTTACCCATGTTTAATGCGTTCTGAACTTTTTGTGTACTTAAACCTGCGCTTTCACTTATCTTAACAAAAAAAGTTGCGATGATAGAAAATACAATTCCCATTGCAGCAATAAGCATGGGTAATAATATTGGCGACATGCCACCAAAATGATCTGTCATTGCATTTGTTTCTCTGCCCAAAACCATAGTTGCTAAAACAGTAGCCACATAACTTCCAAAAAGATCGGCACCCATACCTGCAACGTCACCCACATTATCACCCACATTATCTGCAATAGTTGCAGGGTTACGTGGATCATCTTCAGGAATACCAGCTTCTACTTTACCCACTAAATCAGCACCCACATCCGCAGCTTTTGTATAAATACCGCCACCCACTCTTGCAAACAATGCAATTGACTCGGCACCTAAACTAAAGCCTGTTAATATTTCTATGGTACGCTCCATTTCCACACTGTCAACCGCAGCACCGGGAGCAAAAACCATTTTTAAAATTATAAATAAACCACCTAAGCCTAATACAGCTAAACCTGCAACGCCTAAACCCATTACGCTACCACCGGTAAAAGAAACTTTTAAAGCTTTGCTTAAACTTGTACGGGCAGCCTGTGCCGTACGAACGTTTGCTTTAGTGGCCACTTTCATTCCAATAAATCCGGCCAATGCACTAAAGAAGGCACCGAGTATAAATGCGACTGCAATACTCCAATGGCTGTTGGCATTGCTGTAACCCATAACGCCTAACAATAGGGCGCCAATAATTACAAAGTAGGTTAGAATTTTGTACTCAGCTTTTAAAAAAGCCATTGCACCTTCAGCAATGTAGGTGCTGATTTCTTTCATGCGGTCGTTACCGGCATCCTGTTTGCTAACCCAGTTAAATTTTATTAGTGTGTAGAGCAAGCCTACAATACCCATTGCCGGAACGGCGTAAATCAAATTATCCATAATAAGTTGTTCTGAATTTTGGACGGCAAAAATAGGGGAAATGGTTTAAAAACAGGCAGAAAGCATTGGCTATTTGAGGGATAAGGAGGGTTAATATCATTTTAATTAACGGATGAGGATAAAATCTTAAACCCTTCGCCTGTATATTTAACGATATCGCCTGCTATCATTGCTTCGGGAGAAAGTTTGGCCGCTGCAAAATCGCCTGCCAAACCATGAAGATAAACTCCCATTAAACAAGCTTGTAAAGGAGTGTACCGTTGTGCAAGTAAGCCGGTGATTATTCCGCTGAGCACATCGCCACTGCCTGCGGTTGCCATGCCTGCATTGCCGGTATTATTAAAATACCCTTTGCCTTCTGGCGTAGCTATAAATGTATGATGGCCTTTTAAAACAATATAAAGATGGAGTTCTTTGGATTTTTCTGATGCAAGCTTTATTCTGTCAAAATCATTTTTAGTTGCACCAAAAAGCCTTTCAAACTCTTTTGGATGTGGAGTAAGAATGGAGTTTGCAGGAATTAAAGAAAGCAATGCTGCATTATCACCAATAATATTTAATGCATCAGCATCTAATAAAATGGGTTTATTTATTTGCTGAAAAATTTCTTTTAATAAAATTGCATG